>JAFOCU010000474.1 GCA_017381055.1 Lachnospiraceae bacterium | reverse complement strand
TAGCCACGTCGATTTTTTATATAAGGACAAACGATATTGCCGTCCGGAAGAGTTATCTTGATAAGGAAGTCAGTTACGATCCAACCCTGTGTAACAACTTTTGTCCACTTCTCAACTCCATCTTCAAGACCTTGTCCATATACATATTTTTCCACGTTCGCTTCTAGGCCGATTCTTCTACATTTCATAGAAAACACCTCCTCTAACATAAATATACCATATTTTTTAAAATAATAAAACATTTATTTAAAAAATATCTTGAGAATAAGTTGAAAACGGAGTATTATAATAAAGTTCTTATTAATACATCGCATGAGCATTCATGTAGGAAGCGAGGAAAATAATGAGCGGATTTTTTGGAGTGACATCACGAGAAGATTGCGTATTCGATTTGTTTTTTGGAATTGATTATCATTCTCATCTAGGTACAAGAAGAGGTGGTATGGTTGTGTATGGAGAGGACGGCTTTGATCGTGCTATTCACAATATTGAAAATTCTTTGTTTAGAACTAAATTTGATAAAGATATACAGAAGATGAAGGGTTATTATGGAATAGGATGTATATCTGATTATGAGCCACAGCCACTTATTGTGCGCTCTCATCATGGCACATATGCTATTACAACAGTATGTAAGATTAATAATACAGATGAGTTAGTAGAGAAGTTGTTTAACAAAGGGCATTCTCATTTTCTTGAAATGAGTGGTGGCGATGTAAATCCTACAGAGCTTATAGCTTCATTGATAAATGAAAAGGAAAATCTTATAGAAGGCATTAAGTATGCCCTTGATTCGGTAGATGGTTCTGTATCTATTTTAATTATGAATAATGCAGGTGTATATGCGGCTAGAGATAAGTATGGTCGTACACCTATATCTATAGGTAAAAAAGAGGATGCGTTCTGTGCAGCGTTTGAGAAGTTTGCATATAAGAATCTTGGTTATAGCGATTATAAAGAGTTGGGACCTGGTGAAATCGTTGTTATGAATGAAAAGAGTTGTACAACTCTAGTGGATCCTAATAATGATAATTTGAAGATATGTACTTTCCTTTGGGTATATTATGGTTACCCATCAAGTGCCTACGAAGGAATTAGCGTAGAGCAGATGAGATATAACTGTGGTGCTAAGATGGCTAAGAGAGATAATGTTAGACCAGATATCGTTGCAGGTGTTCCAGATTCGGGAATTCCACATGCTATTGGCTATGCTAATGAGTCGGGAGTTCCATTCTCAAGACCATTTATTAAGTATACACCTACTTGGGCACGTTCGTTTATGCCAACTATTCAGAGCCAGAGAAATCTTATTGCTAAGATGAAGCTTCTTGCAGTTGAGGAGCTTATAAAGGATAAGAGTTTACTTCTTATAGATGATTCTATCGTTAGAGGAACACAGCTTAGTGAAACTACTGAGTTCTTATATCAGAGTGGTGCGAAGGAAGTTCATATTAGACCAGCATGTCCGCCACTTCTTTATGCATGTAAGTATCTTAACTTCTCTCGTTCTAACTCGGAGATGGATTTAATAACTCGTAGAGTTATAGCTAGATTAGAGGGCGAGAATGTAACAGATGAGATTCTTGAGAAATACGCTGATCCAGAGACTAAGGAATATGAAAATATGATTGAGGAGATACGTAAGGAACTTAAGTTTACAAGCTTGCAGTATATTCGTCTTGACGATATGCTTGAGTCAGTTGGAATTGATAAGGATAAGCTTTGCACATACTGTTGGAATGGTAAAGAATAATATTACGTGAAAAGTATGTGAAATATTAGCTAGGGTGTTTCTTTATACGTATTTGTATGGTATAAATAGAGAGGTGTCTAAATGACACTATGAGAAGATATTTTAAGAAAGCAGAGGAAAAGTCATGAAAAAGAAGTTACTTGCGATTGCATTATGCATGTGTACAGTATTTTCTGTTGCAGGTTGTAGCGACAAGGATTCAAAGAAAAAAGAAGAAAAACAAGAGACTAAGTATGAGCTTGGTCAGTACAAAGGAATAGAAGTTGATTC
>JAFOCU010000473.1 GCA_017381055.1 Lachnospiraceae bacterium | reverse complement strand
TGATGAAGGAAGTGGTGTAGCAATTCTTTCGAGCGTACGAACAGAAACTTGATATAAGGCTAAATGGTGGATGAGATTGCAATACAAATCGAAGTCCTAAAGGTAAACGTAAAACCAAGACAGTAAATCAAGGCGTTGTGAAAGAAAAAGGATGAATGAATTACCCTGGGAGGTCCTTTAGACGATTAAGTCCAATAAACTTTAAAATCAGTAATGGTAGAATCGTAACGGAAAAGGTGAACTAGAGGAAGTCAGCTGAGGTTATAGTAGGTAGCTCACTACTACTGAAGGACCTAATGTTTATATGGTGTTACTCACCATCAAGCAATATTTGGATAGTCCGAAATTGAGAATATCTTCAAAATTGGAAATCGTAATTCCATGGAAGAAAAAGGTAGAGGGGATGGTTCCAAATATATTTACAAGAGGAAAGGAGAACAGCAACATGGGATTGATAGATGTGATTCTTAGTGAATCAAACATAAGTTATGCAATTAAAAGAGTCAAAAGCAATAAAGGAGCACCAGGAGTAGATAAGATGACGGTGAATGAAATTGATGAATATTTCAAACAGAACTGGAATGATATCAAGAAAACTATTCTAGCGAAACGCTACAAACCACAACCTGTACGCCGAGTGTATATTCCAAAAGAAAATGGAAAACAAAGACCACTAGGAATACCAACTGTGGTGGATAGAGTTATCCAACAAGCAATTGCACAGGAGCTTAGCAGAATCTATGAACCAATGTTCAGTGATAACAGTTATGGTTTCAGACCTGGCAGAAGTCAACATGATGCCATGATGAAAACATTAGAACATTTGAACAATGGCTATGAATGGGTGATTGACTTGGATATAGAAGCATACTTTGATACGGTGAATCACGATAAGTTAATTTCAATTCTTAGAGAGAAAGTGAATGATTCGATAACATTACATTTGATTCGAAAGTTTCTACAGGCTGGTATACTAGAAAACGGATTAGTTAAACCACCGATAAAAGGTATGCCACAAGGAGGACCATTGAGTCCGATATTATCAAATATCTATTTAGACAAGTTTGACAAGGAACTGGAGATGAGAGGGCTACATTTCGTAAGATACGCGGATGATAGCAATATCTTTGTAAAGAGCGAAATGAGTGCAAACAGAGTAATGAAGTCAATCACATCATGGCTAGAAAGGAAACTATTTCTTAAAGTCAGTGCTACTAAGACGAAAGTGGTAAGACCAACTGATAGTAACTTCTTAGGCTTTACGTATTGGAAAAATCAAAGTGAATGGGTATGTAGACCCAATAATAAAAGCAAGAGAAGATTATACAATAAATGTAGACAAGAACTGATAAGAAAGAAATGCGTGGCACTTCCATTAGCAACGACATTCAAACGCATAAACGAAATTGTGCGAGGGTGGATAAATTATTACAGAATCGGAATCATGAAGGAATTTATGCGAAAATTTGGAGAATGGTTAAGACATAAAATTAGAGTAATTATTCTAAAGCAATGGAAAACCATAACCAAAATATATAAATGCCTAATGTATTACAATATCCAACAGAAATGTAATATAGATAAGGAGAAAGTATATGCAGTAGCAAATACTAGACTTGGTTTATATAAGCAAGCTAACGGAAATGTAATAAACTTTATACTGAATCCAAAACTTCTAGCAAAAGCAAAAGGGGACAGACCTGGATTGGTCAATCCCCTAGAGTACTATCTAAGATAGTTGTAGATTAACATATAAATGTAGCGCCGTATACGAGAACCGTACGTACGGTGCAATGAGAGGGGGAATTATTTTCCCTCTACTCTATTCTGTTGGTTGAGGTAAATCAGTAGTAGATACAATAGATAAAATAAAAGATTCCATCGTTTCATCTTTATATAAATGACCTTCTATTACCAACAAATCCGGTTTGGATTTTAGACTATGATAAATGTTTAAGCTTCTTTCTAGACAAGCTTGTATATAATCTGAATTAACAAACAAATCATTGCTATCATCATTGATATAAATTTCATTACCTTTATTACCAATATTAAATTGCATACCAATAGTAGAATGATAGAAAAGTGGTTGTATAAGTTCTTTCATACAAAACAAATGAATCACCTTTTGAAAAGATCAATAATTAGACAAAAATTTACCATCTTTTATTC
>JAFOCU010000062.1 GCA_017381055.1 Lachnospiraceae bacterium | reverse complement strand
ATTGGCAAGGGTATGATGCAGAATTAGCTAAAAAAATGCTCGGGGAGAAGGACGCAACACTGCTTCAGGATATTCTTGACCTGCAGACAAGCATGGTGCAGCTTCAAAACGACATATTGGAGAAATTCAGGTGGGACGTAGACTCGGATTATGACGCAAGAATCGAGTATGATACATTGGAAGAAATTGATAACGACTTCATAGATTTCTATAACGAATTTAATGACAATGCCAAACAAATAGATACGATGGTAGATACCCTGACCAAGCTATATGGCAAATATGGAAGCTTTACATCTATCAACAACACAGGAGTTATACAAGCATTCGCTGACATATGCAGTGCAGTAGAACCAAATACCGGATATATGCATGAGTGCATGAATAAACTTACGAACTTTGATGATGAAGCAACAGAACTAATTCTTGATACAGCTTTGGACAAAAAAATAGCAGACATTGAATGCAGAATGCTAAGTATTGAAGGTTTTATGTTATCATTTATAAATAGTTCAGCAAGTTATTCTATTAATGAAGAAGAGCTAAGGAATAGGATAAAAGACGAAACTATTAATGAAGCAAAAGAAATACTCGAGAAAAATGAGTGGACGCAGGAAGAACTTGAAACAATTGCCCAGTCTTACCAGAAAGCGGTAGAAAACCAGGATGAAGATCTGCTTGAAGTTATTCTTTTGGGAATAATGGTTGTAGAGAATGAAAAAATAACAAATAGTGATGGTACTGAAAGTTATAAATCATTTGTTGGAATTGATGCCAGTAAAATCGCATCAATTAAACAAGCATTGCTCAATAGTGGAGTAAAAAATAATACAGAGACAATAATAAGTTTAAATGAAATATCATGTATGAACTATTCGCAGGAGTCGGAAAAAAGAATAGACCATACAGGGAATATTGTTTTCAAAAAGACTGGTTCAAATCTTTTAATAACCTGGAATGTACCTGTATGTAATTCGCAGATACATACAGACCAACGAATGATATTCAGTAATAATCTCTATGATTCGTCATACACAACTATTGAAGCAATACAAAAGAGATACGAGGAGCTCAAACAATTAAGTGGAGTAGATGTTTATAAGGAATTCTATAAAGAATATAATGTTGAAGAAGTAATCATTACCCCAACTGAAGAAAAATTAAATACATGTATTCAAACAAGTTATAAGATTTATGATTTAATATCGTCATTGCCAAATTACAGACTTCCTGATTCATGCAGAGAGGAAATTGAAACTGTTACGCAAACAATAAGTGATTACTCATATGATTTTGGACAATCATTAAAGGAGCATAGTGCAAAAATAATTGATGAAACCCCCGAATTTTTATATTGTACTTCTTCAATATTCGTGGTAATCGATCAGACAACATTAATAACAGATTTATGTAATGGCACATATGACAAAGAAAAAACAAAACAAAGATCAAGTAAGAACTACAAAAGCTTTATGAAAGGTGCAACAAATGCTCTAATAGATTTAGGAGTAGGAATATTTGAAACTCCAGATTTGATTGCTGATATATATTATGGGACAGAGGATATAAAAGCCGAAGTTAAAGATGTAGTACAGAAGAGTAACGGTGATGTAACCCAGATATACGAATATGCAACATCAAAAATCAGTGCCCTAAAAGAAGGTATTATTGAAACAAAAGATGAAGCAGTTGAATATGTAACAAACATGAATGAAGACGACATCTATGAGTCAGCTGGTTATATAACACTTACTGTGTTATCATTATTTGTAGGTGGAGAAGCATCTAAAGCTTCAAACATATCAAAAGTTTCAGAAGCATCAAAAGTAGAAAAGGTTTTAAAAACTGGTAAAACAGGCTTTTGGGACGATTTGGTAAATAAGGTAAAAGGAAAAAGTAGTTCAGTTAAAAACAAAGTCAGCAAAGGTAAAGGCAGTTATAAAGGAACAGCACCTGTTGAAAATAGTAAATATTTAGATGATATAAACGATTTTTATGAAGGAATATTTGATGAACAGAGATTGGTTGACCCAGAGTATGAAGATTATCTTGATGATCTGTCAGAATTAAATAAGGTTTCACAAGATGATATTGGGTTGGAAATGAATGAATCTCCAGAGCCGGAGGCAAGTTCTGGACACCAGAGTGGTAATGCGAAGCCGACAGAGGGTGGTGGTTCTACTAAGGGGGTGGCTGAAGCTGTCAATAGATTAAAAAATGTTGAAGATGATATTTTAGATGTGATGGAATCTTTAGGAGGGCATACTTTAGATAGACATGTAGGAAAGTCAAAAGAATATTTAATAGAAAGGACTAAAAAATTGAAAGGAAAAGGAGCAACAACATATATAAGTAAAGAGATTGCAACTAAATCAGTAAAGGACGTATTATCTAAAAATTCAAATGATATAGTCGAATGGTTAAATAACTCGACTGACGCAAGATTGACAATAAAAACAGAACATTCCTTTGAGGTAGGAAATGGAGTATTAAAGAATACTGATACATTAACTAAAGGATTAAGAAAAACTGTTACTGTTATAGAAAGAACAAATGATAATGAATTAGGATTTAGAATAATAACAAGCTATCCAGTGTTTAATTAGGAGGAAAGTATGAGATTTTCAAATATAATATATTTTTGTGATTGTTATTTAATAATGCTAGATTATGAAGAAGAGTTAGCAGATATAATAGGAGATTTTGCTAAAAAAGAAACTAATAAAAAAATAATAAAATTAAAAAATGAATGTGAAGAAATTTTAAGTTTAGATAATATTATGAAAGTAAAAGAAACAAAGAAAATAATAAAAAATTGTGCGGATTTAGATATAGAAGCAGATGAAATGCTAGAAATATTAGAATGTGTATATACAAATTTATAAAATTGAATGCAAAACAAAGATTAGATTAACTGCATAAAAGTTAATTATGTGGAAATATAGTTAAATCAATAATATTAAGAAAATTTCTTATTGCATAATTTTAATAATGCAGCAAGAAGATGATGAACTAGCTGAAAGTTGAGTAGGCTAGTTCATTATTTTTTTAGTAGTTCTACAGACATAAGCATCTGATAAAGAACTTCCTAGCTAATTAAGGATAGTGACTTTAGATGCCAATAAAACTAGAAAGCACAGCAATGCCATTAAGCTAAATGTTCGATAAGTTGTTCGTAAGCGTCTAATTTCAGGGTGTAATTAAAAATACTATCGGAATCCTCATTGCTGGGATTCCGATAAGCTAACATTTTACTCGGTTTTATTGCTACATTGTTGCTGAACTGTTTCATTCCATGGAGCTAGAGAGTCTAGTTCTTCATCTGTCATATCACTGTTTGGACGGTGCTCTAAAAGATATTTCAGATATTCATATAGGTTGAGATGGTATGCTTTCGCCATTTCTACAATTGTTAGATAAATGGCATTAGCATGAGCTCCATCAGGAGTATCTGAAAACAGCCAGTTTTTGCGACCAACAGTTACAGGTCGAATGCTGTTCTCGCTCAGATTATTGCTCAAACTGCATCGCCCATCTTCAAGGTAGGTCATAAGAAACTCCTCACGATTCTTGATGTATGTGATAGCTGTTTTTAGTTTTCCATTACTTCCAGGATTAACCTGTTTTAGCCACAACAAGAAAGCCTCAATAACTGGTTTCTCATCTTTGAGGCGACGGTTATAAATCTGTTTGACACTGTATTCTTTTTCCTTGTATGAACGCTCGTATTCAAACAGCTTATTGCAATAAAGTACACCCTGAACAGCTGGATTACTATAATCCTTTTGATGTCCTTTGGGTATGGCTTCTAATAGATATCTGCGGATGTGAGCCCAACAACAGCATCGTTTGGTTTCTTTTACTTTGTTGTAACCTTGATATCCATCTGCCATCAGATAGAAGCCTGGTTCAATTCCTTCGAGGAATTGCTTGGCGTTTTCTCCTGCCCTGGTAGGAGTGTAATTGTAGAGGATGATAGGATTTAATCTATCCTCACCTGTACGAATCAGCCAGAAGTATGATTTCGACTGAGCCCTTCGCCCTTCTTCTTTTAAAACCTGAATGGGCGTTTCGTCCATCATAAGAAATCTTCTTTTGAGAAGTTCACGATGGAAGAAGTCATAAACAGGCTGCAGGTATTCCTGGGCGGCTGTTATAATCCAACGAGCCATTGATGTTCGACTTATTGGTGCAGACATCTGCAAAAAATCCTGTTCCTGTCTATACAATGGAATGTACAATCCGTATTTTCTGTATAGTATGTTCGCGAGCAGTGATTCTGAAACATAACTTCCAGGAATCAATGCAGGTGTACCATTATCTTTGATAAACTGCGGTTCTTCAGTATCCTTACATTTAGAACAAGCATAGGTTGTAGCGACATACTCAATGCATTCAAGTTTAGGCGGAGTATATACTATCTCCTTGCGGATAACTTCAGTTCCTATGGCCAACATTTCACTGCCACAAATAGGACAAAGTTTGTCCTCATTGGATAAAGTATTAACCTGGACTTGTCTTGTTGGGATATCTTTGAACTGTTCTTGGAGGGTTGGTTTCTTTCTACGAGAT
>JAFOCU010000061.1 GCA_017381055.1 Lachnospiraceae bacterium | reverse complement strand
TTAAGGCAATCTGATAATCATAGACTCAAATGGTCTCAAATGAATATTAAGTCTATATGGGAAGTTATCACATTCACCCTCCACGGCTGTATACTTAGCATCTTCTTCGTTCTCCCAAAGAATAGCCTTTTTCTCCTCCGCAGATTCCATATTATCATTTTCATTAACATTGCTGTAATTAGTAAGAATTCTCTTATATGCACCCTCCACAGGCACACCTACACAATAATCTGCTCTATCTACTGGTGTAAAGTTACAGATGAACATTAATGCTCCTCTATAATTATCCGGATTCTTTCTAATAAAGCTAAAGATACTTCTATCATTATCATCACAGTTAATCCACTGGAAGCAACGATAATCACTCTCAAACTTATACATTACTGCATATCTCTTATAGATATGAAGAAGTTTTCTCATATATTCCTTAAGTTCCTCATGAAGTGGCTCATTAAGGAGATACCATTCAATGCTCTTATCCTCCATCCATTCACTTATCATACCAAAGTCCTGACCCATAAATAAAAGCTTCTTTCCTGGATGACCGAACATATATGTGTATGCCATCTTAAGATTTGCAAACTTATCTACCTTATATCCAGGCATCTTTGTAAGCATTGAACACTTAAGATGAACTACCTCATCATGAGATAATACTAAAATATACTTCTCACTAAATGCATATGTAAGAGAGAATGTCATCTTGTTATGACAATTTTTCTTAAATAATGGATCCTGCTTAACATACTCTAAGAAGTCATTCATCCAACCCATATTCCACTTAAAGCCAAAGCCAAGTCCTCCATCCTCTGGTCTCTCTGTAACCTTAGGCCATGCAGTAGACTCCTCTGCAATAAGGAATGCTCTATTACATCTCTTTTCAATTATACTATTAATATGCTTGAAGAACTCTATAGCTTCAAGATTCTTATTATCACCATAAATATTTGGCACCCAATTACCATAGCTTCTACCATAATCAAGATAGAGCATAGAAGCAACTGCATCTACTCTAAGAGCATCGATATGATACTTCTCAATCCAGAATAAAGCGTTAGAAATAAGGAAATTTCTAACCTCATTCTTCTCGTAATTAAACACCTTAGTACCCCAATCAGGATGCTCTCCCTTTCTTGGGTCTGGATATTCATAAAGACATGTTCCATCAAACTCAGAAAGACCATTCTCATCCTTAGGGAAATGAGCTGGAACCCAGTCTAAAATAACACCAATGCCATTGTTATGCATATGGTTAATAAAATACATAAAGTCTTCTGGTGTACCATATCTAGATGTTGGTGCAAAATATCCTGTAACCTGATATCCCCACGAACCATCGAATGGATGCTCCAAAATACCCATAAGTTCTACATGTGTATAGCCCATATAATTAACGTACTCTGCTAACTGATGAGCTAAGGTTCTATAATCAAGGAAACCTAATGGAT
Source organism: Lachnospiraceae bacterium (assembly GCA_017381055.1). GTDB lineage: Bacteria > Bacillota > Clostridia > Lachnospirales > Lachnospiraceae > SVEL01. Next base: position 166 of record JAFOCU010000061.1, on the reverse strand, counting down.
TGTTACCAAAGTCCTTCTTCCATGAACCCAAGTGAACCTCATATATAGACATAGGCTTGAAAAGCTTATCATGCTGCTCCTCATCCATCTTTCTAATCCACTTTTCATCTGTCCACTTAAAACGGTCAATATTTGCCACCTTAGACGCATTATTTGGTCTAGTCTC
>JAFOCU010000472.1 GCA_017381055.1 Lachnospiraceae bacterium | reverse complement strand
GATGATATCAGTGGATAGTGATTTATACAGAGCGCATCCAGACTGGTGTATTCATGTGCCAAATAGAGTTAGATGTGAGGCGCGTAATCAGTTGATTCTTGATTTGAGTAGACCAGAGGTTTGTGATTATGTTAAGGATGCAGTTAATAAGATTTTAAAGGAAGCAAATATTTCATATGTTAAATGGGATATGAATAGAAATATGTCTCAGTTTGGTTCGGCAGGTTTACCAGCTGATAGACAGAAGGAAATGCCACATAGATATATGCTAGGTTTATATAGCATATTGGAGGATATTACTAGTAAGAATCCGGATGTATTATTTGAAGGCTGTTCAGGTGGCGGCGGAAGATTTGATCCAGGAATGCTTTACTATATGCCACAGATTTGGGCAAGTGATGATACTGATGCTGTTGAAAGACTTTATATTCAGTATGGAACAAGTCTTGCATATCCAATAAGTGCTATGGGAGCTCATGTATCAGCTGTGCCAAATCATCAGACAAATAGATCTACATCATTGAAAATTAGAGGTGATGTAGCTATGAGTGGAAACTTTGGTTATGAGTTAGATTTAACCAAATTTACAGATGAAGAAAAGGAAGAGGTTAAGAAGCAGATAGAGCAGTACAAGGAGCTTCGAGCTTTCTTGCCAAAGAGTGATATGTACAGACTTAAGAGTCCGTATGAAGGCAATGATACAGCGTGGATGTTTATTTCAGAAGATGGATGCGATATATTTGCAGCGTACTTTAGAATTCTTTGTAAGGTAAATGGTGGTATTTATCGAATGAAATTTAAGGCTTTAGATGAAAATGCAATATATAGGGTTGTAAATGAGGATAAAGAATATACAGGTGCAGAACTTATGTATATAGGTTTAGAAGTTGATATGCATGGTGATTACACAAGTAAGACGTGGAGGCTTAAGAAGGTTTAAGAAAAAGTTTAACATAGATTTAACTTGTATAATTTGGTTGGTAGATGTATAATCACGAAATCACATATTGAAAGAGGGAGTAGTCTCGCGAAAGCGTGATGTTACCAACAAGCTCGGAGAATATCCTGGTACATCTTAAAGACAAGACTCATTAAGGATTTAGCAAGTCCTTAATGGGTTCTTGTCTTTTTTTATATTGGGAAGATTTTACAAACTTCCCAATATAAAAAAAGACTGCAAGTGAAACTACTTTCAAATACATAACAGTTCAGCCATATTCATTCATAAAGTGCCATAATATACATTTCGCTTAAACAAACAGTTTTGGAGGGCACTTTATTCATGAATGGCGTCTGCCATATAGAAAACATCATACAAATTGTCCTTAGTCTGCAAGCAGACATGTACAATTTATATAATGTTTTCTGCATGGCTGAACTGTTACTCATATGTGGGGATAGTGTCAAGTGACCTATGAAAAAACGAGCTAAAGAAAAAAGGCTCAATTGAACCTTGAAAATCTGTAAATATTATAGATTGTGGCTACGGACGCCACCCTTGACAGCACAACAAGAACTGCTGTAAGTCGAT
>JAFOCU010000471.1 GCA_017381055.1 Lachnospiraceae bacterium | reverse complement strand
GTGTAGGAATAATTCCCATATTTCTATGTAATTAACACAAAATCGGGCAAAGTTAAATTGTAGTTGATTTATAATTACGATTAAAATAAGGGTAATTGATTATGATAACAGAGAAAGAATTTATCAGAATTGTCAATTACGTCAAAAAGAATTTTGGTATTGAACTGAGCCAAAAGAAAACGCTTATAACAGGTAGATTAGATAATTATTTGTCTAGGAACGGATATGATAGCTATACTCAGCTTATGGATTGTGTGGAGCGAAATCCCAATGGAGATGAGGCCCGTGACCTCATTGATAATCTAACTACTAATCATACATATTTTATGCGTGAAGTAGAGCATTTTCATTTTCTTAAGGAAGTAGTTTTACCAGAAGTTAAAAAATCGTTAAGCACAACTAAGGATTTAAGAACTTGGTGTGCGGCAGCTTCTACAGGTGAAGAACCATATACACTTGCAATGATTATGAAAGATTTCTTTTCGTTGGAGGATGGGAGATGGGATACAACTGTTCTTGCAACAGATATTTCTACAAAGGTTCTTGAATTTGCTAGTAAAGGCAAGTATTTAAAGGAACAGATTGAACCGTTACCAGATACCTGGAAGAGAAGATTTTTTAAGAGTTTAAATAGTGAAGAATGTGTCGTGACAGATGATTTAAAGAAAGAGGTTATCTTTAGAAAATTTAATTTGATGGATCCGTTACCATTTAAACAAAAATTACATATCGTTTTCATACGAAATGTAATGATTTATTTTGACGAAGAGACAAAGATTGATTTGGTAAACAGAATATATGATATGCTTGTACCAGGTGGATATATGTTTATTGGAACGACAGAGGCTATAGATAAGTCGAGAACTAAGTTTCAATTTGTGAGACCATCTGTGTATAGAAAGTAGGAGACTTATGAGAAAAATCAAAGTATTGGTTGTTGAAGATTCTTATATGTTTCGCGGAGTATTAGTTAATGGGTTAAATAGTGATCCTGGTATAGAGGTTGTTGCAACGGCAAATGATCCCTATGAAGCCAGAGATATGATAATAAAACACAACCCTGATGTAATGACATTGGATGTGGAGATGCCTAAGATGGATGGTATAGAGTTTTTAAGAAAACTTATTCCACAGCATCCGATGCCAGTAGTTATGGTGAGTTCGCTAAACAGTAAGGTATTCGACGCGTTGAAAGCGGGAGCCGTTGATTTTGTAAATAAACCTTCTGGTTTAACAAAAGAACAGTTAGGTGACTTTATTAAAAATGAATTAGTCACAAAGATTAAGATTGCATCTACTGTAAAGATAAGTAATCTTAAGAAAACTAAATTTGATGATAACAAGTATGGACAGCAAGAGGTAGGCAGCATATATAACAAAAAAGTGATTGCAATAGGAGCCTCTACCGGTGGGACGGAGGCTATTTATTCTGTTCTGATGGGACTTAATAGTGATGTTCCAGGTATTGTTATAACACAGCATATGCCACCAGGCTTTACAAAGATGTTTGCTGATAGACTTAACAATCAGACAAAACTTCATGTAAAGGAAGCTGTTACAGGTGACTTTATAAAACCAGGACATGTTCTTATAGCACCTGGAGATAAGCAGATGAAGGTTGTTAAAATAGGTGACATGTATAAGGTTGAATGTTTTAATGGACCTAAGGTGAGTGGTCATTGTCCATCAGTTGATGTGTTGTTTGAGTCAGTTGCTCAGGCGTGCAAAGATGATGCGATGGGTGTAATTCTAACAGGTATGGGTGCTGATGGAGCAAAAGGTTTGCTGAAGATGAAGCAAGCTGGTGCGTATACTATAGGACAAGATGAAAGTAGTTGTATAGTATATGGAATGCCTAAGGTAGCTATGGAATTGGGAGCAGTGGGATGTCAAGTTAGTCTTGATAAAATCCCAGAAAAAATATACACATTATTAACAAGAAAACAATAGTTGATTGAAAGGAGTACATATAATGAAGATTTTATTAGCAGAGGATGATTTTGCCAGCAGAAAATTTATGAGCAAGATTCTTGATCAGTATGGCGATGCGGACATTACAGTTAATGGTCTTGAAGCCGTAGATGCATTTTTAATGGCTCTTGATGATGACGAAAGATACGATTTAGTTATTCTTGATGTAATGATGCCTATGCTTGATGGTTATCAGGTGCTTAGTACTATTAGAAAGTTTGAAACAGAAAGAAACTTTAAGCCTGAGGAGAGAACAAAGGTTATTATGACAACCGCTCTAAATGAAGAGATGAATGTAAAGAAAGCTATGGAAATTGGTTGTGATGCTTATGTAGGTAAGCCAGTAAACGTAGAAAGATTTACAATGCTTTTAGGTAAGATGGGCTTTGAAAAGATAAAAGATTAGACATAATTTGGTACACAAAGGAAGGAGGAGAATAATGGGACAGGAGTTTAGCACAGATGGAATGCTTGACATATTCCTCTTCGAGAGTAGTCAATTAATAGAAAAGTTAGATGAACTTGTAATTGAGAAGAAGGATGCAGATGCATTTGATTCTGATGATATAAATGAAATATTCAGAGTCATGCATACAATCAAGGGTTCCTCGGGTATTATGATGTTTGAAAACATCGCTAAAGTATCCCATAAGCTTGAAGATATATTCTATTACATAAGAGAATCTCAGCCAGATAATATTCCACATATGGAATTGGTTGGTCATGTACTTGATGTATCAGGTTTTATATCAGAAGAGCTTGAGAAGATAAGGGACGGGGAAGACCCAGATGGTGATGAAAGTGGTATTTTATCAGAACTTGAAAAGTTTCTTAAGATGATTAAGAACGAGATTGAAAGTGATAAGAAAAAAGAAATGCCACCAGAGAATGTATATGTTGCACCTAGTCAGTTCTACATTCCGCCAGTATCTACAGAGGCGAGCCATTTTTATAAGATTAATATGGTTTATCGTCCGGATACAATGATGAGTAATGTTAGAGCATATTCAGCGACATACGCATTGAAAGAGGTTGCAGAGGATTTACTTTTTACACCAGAGGATATTCTTACAAATGAATCAAGTGCAGATGTTATCTTGAAGGATGGCTTTAAGATGTTACTTCAGGCACAGTGTTCTAAGGAAGAAATCTTAGGAATGATTGATAGCTCAGAGGTTGATCATATTGATATTTACGAATGTTCAGCTAAGGAATATCAATTAGGATTTGATAATAATGATGCAATTATTGATTTATCTTCATCAGTTGAGGAGATAGAGAAAAAGGTTGAAGAAGAGAAAAAAGAACCTCAGCCTGGTGATTACGTTATCAAGTCTAAAGAAGTTGGTAAGGCAAAGAAACTTGCAAAAAATGAGTCAAAGCAGCCTAAACAGACATTTATCAGCATAAATGTTGAAAAAATGGATATGCTTATGGACTTGATAGGTGAGATTGTTATCGCTGAGGCAGTGGTTGCTCAGAATCCAGATTTAAAGGTACCTGGACTTGAGTTATCAAACTTCAATAAGGCGACAGCGCAGCTTATGAAGATTACATCAGATTTACAGGATGTAATAATGTCAATGAGAATGATGCCTCTTAACCCAACTTTCCAGAAGATGAATAGAATTGTATTCGATTCAGCTAGAAAGCTTGGCAAAGAGATTGATCTTGTAATAAGTGGTGAAAATACAGAAGTTGATAAGAATATTATCGAAAATATATCAGATCCACTTATGCATATTATTAGAAATTCTGTTGACCATGGAATTGAGACTAAGGAAGACAGAATCGCTGCTGGTAAGGATCCAAAGGGCGTAATTAAGCTCACAGCTAAAAATGAAGGTGGTAAGGTTCTTATTATCGTTGAAGATGATGGACAGGGACTTAATAAAGAGAAGATTTTAGCTAAGGCAAGAAAGAATGGAATTATCAATAAGGATATTGAATATTCAGATAAGGAGATATTCCAGTTTATAACACTTCCAGGTTTCTCAACAAAGGAAAAGGTTACAGAACTTTCTGGACGTGGTGTAGGAATGGATGTTGTTGTAAAGAACATCAGTAATGTAGGTGGAACATTAGAGATTGATTCAGTTCAGGGTAAAGGATCAACAATGACATTAAAGATTCCGCTAACATTAGCAATTATTACGGGAATTGTTTTAAAGATTGGTTCGGCTACATATGTAGTTGAAACAAACGCAGTTAAGGAGTTTGTAAGGGTTTCTGAAGGAAATATTATAGACAATCCGACAGGTGATAGAGCTATTCGTATTAGAGACGAAATATTACCAATTGTAGATTTAGGTGAGAAGTACAAGGTTGAAGGCTATGTACAGGATCCTGAGAAGGATATCATAGCTGTTCTTGAACATGAAGGTAAGAAGGTATGTATTTTTGTTTCATCATTAGTAGGTGAGCAGGAAATAGTTGTAAAACCTATACCAGATTACTTTAAAAAGGTACAGGGACTTTCTGGATGTACACAGCTTGGTGATGGTAGTGTGGCTCTTATCCTAGATGTAGGCGGATTGATTTAATTTTACAGCTACGAAGATGAATTCTTCATATGTAGCAGAAGGGACGCTTATATGAAAAAATACAAAGATTGGAAAGTTACAACAAAAGTAACAGCATTAATTGGTTTAGCAGTATTTTTAAATGCATTAATTACATTGCTTGTAAAGGATTTCTTAGATAGAAAGGAATTATATGTAGGTAGCTACGGACAGAATGCAAGAACATTTATAATTATTGTATCTATTGTATTTACTGTGGTGCTTATAGCAAGTGGATACTATATAAGAAAATCAATCAAGCAACCATTAGATGAAATATTAAAAGCTATTAAGATAATAGGTGATGGTGGTGTTAATG
>JAFOCU010000060.1 GCA_017381055.1 Lachnospiraceae bacterium | reverse complement strand
GTTCTAGCTGTACCACCTAAGTTTGGCGCTTCCTTGCCATAATACCACTCACTGTTATAATGCATATTTGTGCCATATGTTTTTATGTTAAGTCCGTTAGTCGAAAACTCTTTTTTATTATAATACAGCTTTGCATTACTGGTCTCAATCTCTATAAAATCCTCTTCCTCCTTTAGCTTATAGCTAACAGATGGAAAGTTTCTATTTAACACTGTCTGTGTAGGCTCATCTACAAAGCTTCCACTTTTACTATATTCAAGACGAAAAAGTGATGCAGTCAATACAGTAATTCTGTAGTTTTCACCTTTTATTATGTTATTTTCATTAGCAACTGGATTTGACTCTAAATGTAAATTATTCAAGCTATTACCTCCTTTGGGTTATGTTAATATACTTTAATACAATATTCTTTTTAATCACAAAATCATATTAAGGTTATTTTATAATAAATGAAGCTAGATTTCCACTGTTATTAATTTATTTATATATAATTCAACCCCACAGTTGAACATTTGTTCGCTTTGTGGTATAATTTACTTGTATAATTTATAGAAAGATGGATGCGTTCCGATATTGATGCCCTCTAGTACATAAGGAGGGTGATGCCCATGAACACAATGGAAGTTTTAACTTTATTGTTAGTAATATTTGCTGGCTTGTCGTATATTAACGAAATCAATAAAAAGAAATAGCATCCCACCGCCCAAAGTTGGATGCTATTTCTTTTAACATAATAAATAACTGAGGGTAATCGGAACTTATATCCGATAACCTTTCTAAATAAATTATACACTAGGAGACTTGAGAAATCAAGTCTCCTTTTTATTATCCATTCAACATATCATTAACTAATTCAACACACTGATTATACTTTTCCAAATAACTACCCTCAATATACCTAAAGCATTTGCCATGAGACTTATATATCTCTCCAAGCATATCTCGATACATTGGTCGATTATCTCGAATTTCCTCGCTTCGATCACCATCCTGTACCCACTTAACATCAGGTGCTAAAAATAAAACTAAATCATAGTTATTTATTCCATCAATTGCTTCTGATAATTTGATATTCTCTTCATCACCTTTAAGGAAATTAAGATAAAACTGTGTGATAAGACAATCTGTATCACAGAAAAGCACTCTATTACTATGTTCTATAGCCTTCATTTCATTCATTTTCTGTGTAAGAAGTATTTCTGTAAAATCTTCCTTAAGCATCAATGTATCAGTTCCTGATTTTTCTGAAAGCTCTCTTCCTGCTTCTTCTATGTAGTTTGTATTAAAATGATTTGCAAGGTTAACAGTCATAACTGACTTTCCTGAGCTCTCTAAGCCAATAATTAAGACCTTCTTAACAAAGTATGGCTTTACTACATTTGGGAGCCAGTCCCAATGAGCATATATATTCTTTCTTAATTCTGTAGAGCTCAATTCATCTCTATCAAACACATAAAACTCACTGTCAGGATAATTCACATTCCAAAAGCTATTTTCATCATAATCAGAACCACAAAATACAACATCAATATGCTTTCCTATCTGGCTCTTAACATACTCTGTATCTGCCTTGGATACTTCTAATGTGTAGTCTGCTTTTGTAGCACAATTATCTTCAAGAATAATAATTCTTACATTTCCAATATGCTTTGTAGCTTGATATAACCATCTATATCGCACACGATAATCTATTTCGTCTCTTTTATTTCCTACACTTAATACCACATATAGCTCTTCGCACATACAAGCTGCCTTAGTAATACATTCCAAATGCCCGTTGTGCATTGGATTAAATGAGCCACCATACATTCCCACCTTATACATATTTACTCCTCCACAGCTACGCTCTTCTTACTATCCTTAAGCCACTTTATCAACATAATTATTCCATTGATAAGGAATACTGTCCACATTAATACAGTTGCTAAATCTCCTGTTTTGTTAATAAATGCATATATCCACATACCCACAGAAACCACATCTACGACAATCCATAATACCCACTGCTCCATACATCTTTTTATGCATAAAATCTGTGCAAAGATAGAAAAGATTGTACTCATAGAATCAACAAATGGCAATGTTCCATTCATCATCTTAAGAACAAATCCATATCCAACTGTTGCTGCAATTACACAACCATATGCAATAATACTGCTCTTTAATGAAAGTCTCTCTTTAACTACCTCATCTGTATTTTTGTCCATATTTTTAGACCACATATATAAGCCGATGAAATTTGTTGGAAGGTAATAAATTAAATTTAGCATTACCTCTCCCCAGTACTTTGCTTGCCATGCAACAATTGCATACAATATTGTATTCACAGCACCAATCCAGAAGCTAGATAATTTTCCCTTACCAGTTAATATAACACACCAAATTCCTGTCAACGCTGCCCCTATACCTATAGCAGAATCCTTCCAATAAATTGATAATCCTAAAATAACTGCTGTTGCAGAAAGTAACCATATTACTTCCCACTTCTTCCAGCCAACTAATTCTCTCTTTACCAATTCTTTTATCTTGTTCATTTGTTATCTCCTAATCTTCCCTATATCCTATTGTATTTTATAAAAACCTATTTAACAGCCGCAATCTCCCAGGCTGTAATAATCCCTAATAATTTCTCTTCCTTCTTACCATGCTGTGTAACAAAGATAATATTAATTCTCTCTTTATTATCCACGTCATCTTTAAATATCTCTTTAATTTCACTTAGCAGTGTACTGTTTCCTACAAATGCAAATGTTTTTGATGATACATTTTCTATGGAGATATAATTCTTAATGCCTTCAAATGTAATATCGCCTTTGAAAATATCTGCTCCCTCATTAACCATTATCTCTAATACTGTCTTAGCACTAAACATGCCCACTAGCACACCATCAGCTAATATTGGGATATACTTGTATGAATGCTCCTTCATAGCTGCCATCGCATCTGACACCTTGTCTTCCATACCCATAAAGCATAATTCACTTTTCTTTACCATAATATTTGATGCCTTAATAGGTTGTGTTACCTTCTGTATTACTTTATCAAGAAGCTTAATCATCTCCTCGCTTGGATATACCGCATATTCTCCATTTATTTTAGGATTATGCGATAGTAGATTTCTTGTATCTCTACATAAATCCAATTCATTTTCTAATGCTTTGAATTCGTTGTTACTTATAAGAAAGTTCATAACAGAATCATTGTTGCCTAGGTTATATTCGCTTCTAACTAGGACTTCCATTTGTTTGTATTTGTCTAAGAATTCTTCTGTTAATTGTATAGCTGGCATATGTTTCTCCTCTATTTATGTTATTTTTCGTTGCTTCTCGTTGCTTTTCGTTGCTTTTCGTTGCTTTTCGTTGCTTTTCGTTGCTTCTCGTTGCTTCTCGTTGCTTCTGGTTGCTTTTTTTAAATTTAGATTATAACATATTTATTTCTATGTACTCCAATTTTTTTATTATTTCCATTTTTCTTACTAATCAACCTTTTTCTTTCGCTATAGGTAGAGAACCACCTCCCGCCACACTCATCCCGATTCTAAACTTGCCTTGCACTTCGTGCCTGCTCCTGTCGTCGCTCTCAGCTTCGCTGAGAAGGCAAGTTTATCATGGGACAAGTAGAAAAAATGTAAATAAAACGGGGTTCATTGGAACCCCGTTTTGCTTGCATTCTTTTCTACTCGTCCCAGTTGTGATAAACTGCCTGGACATCATCGTCCTCATCGAGTAAGTCGAGAATCTTATTAATCTTCTTAATATCATCTTCGCTTGTTAATTCTACATAATTCTGTGGAAGCATTGTTACTTCTGCCTGTGCCATCTTGATGCCTTCTTTTTCAAGTGCCTGACGTACCATCTCACAGTCTTCTGGTGCTGTGAGAATCTCGAAGCTATCCTCTTCTTCTACGAAATCTTCTGCGCCTGCATCTAATGCTGTCATCATAACTGTATCTGCGTCTAAGTCGCACTCTTCCTTATCGATAATGATCTGACCCTTCT
>JAFOCU010000470.1 GCA_017381055.1 Lachnospiraceae bacterium | reverse complement strand
TTACTTTGTGGGAAAAATATAGCGTGTGCTATTATTCTAACCGTCTATTGAAACTTAGGAACTTTCAACTGAGATACGGGGAAGAATAAGATGGCAGATGCCTACGTATAGCGTAGGTGTCCTGCATCATACAACCACACATAGCAATCTTCATCTCAGGATTTTTCTTCTTATAGTTAGATAAAAGTCCAAGATGACCATATACCTTAAGGTTTGCATTTTCTCTAACTGTACATGTGTTATAAACAACAAAATCGGCTTTTTCGCTATCTGTTTCTTTATAACCAATAACCTTAAGAATACCTACAAGCTTTTCAGAATCTCTAGCATTCATCTGGCATCCAAAAGTCTTTGTACATGCATACAAATCTCTTCCTAGCTCTTTCTTCTTAGCGCTTACATATTCCTTAAGCTTCGCCATAAAGTAATACTGTCTCTCTGGTTCATTTTCCGGAGCTTCCTTTAGCTCGCCACTAGCTATAAGAGCTTCAATATTTGATAACTTTTCAAAAATATCATCATTTAATTTCATAATTACTCCCTTATCTGACCATTTCCGTAGATAATGTATTTGCTTGTTGTAAGCTCCTTAAGCCCCATAGGACCTCTAGCATGAAGCTTCTGTGTAGAGATACCGATCTCCGCACCAAAACCAAACTCAAAACCATCAGTAAATCTTGTAGAAGCATTTACATACACACATGCAGCATCCACTTCATCAAGGAACTTATTAGATGAATTGTAATCATTAGTTACAATTGTCTCACTGTGCTTAGTATTATGCTCATTGATGTGTAAAATAGCCTCGTCTATTGTCTCAACTGTCTTAACCGAGATAATATAATCAAGATATTCCTTGTAGAAATCTTCGTCAGTAGCTTTATTAATATCTGAACATACTGCTACAGCGCTCTCATCACCACGAATGTCCACATTAAATGGCTTTAATGCCTCTACAGCCTTTGGTAAAAACTCATTTATTATATCCTTGTGAATAACTAATGATTCACAAGCATTACATACACCAATTCTCTGAGTCTTTGCATTTACTAAAATCTTAAGAGCCATATCTAAATCAGCTGACTTATCAACATAAATATGACAGTTACCTGTACCTGTCTCTATTACTGGAATTGTCGCATTCTCAACTGTTGCCTTTATAAGGCCAGCACTTCCTCTAGGAATAAGCAAGTCAACATACTGGTTCATTCTCATAAACTTAGTTGTAGTCTCTCTATCAGTAGATTCAATAAGCTGCAATGCATCTGCAGGAATATCATTTTCTACTAAAGCCTGTCTTATAACCTGAACAATAGCTTTATTAGAGTTAATAGCATCACTACCACCCTTTAAAATAACAGCATTTCCTGTCTTAAAGCATAAGCCAAATGCGTCTGAAGTTACGTTTGGTCTAGCCTCGTAGATAATGCCGATAACACCCATAGGAACTCTTTTTTTACCAATAGTCATACCATTTGGTCTTCTTGTCATCTCAAGAACCTCACCAATTGGATCTGGTAAATCAGCAACCTTCTTAAGTCCAACTGCTATATCCTCGATTCTTGCCTCATTAAGCATAAGTCTATCCAAAAGACCTTCTGACATATTATTCTTTTTACCATTTTCAAGATCAATAGCATTTGCAGCTATAATAGTTTCTGCATTCTTACACAAAGCATCAGCTACCGATAAGAGTACACTATTCTTCTTTCCTGTACTAAGCTTTCCTAAGAAAACCTTTGTACTACAGGCATTTTTACATAATAATTCTAAATCCATACTAACTTCCCTTCCTTTCAGTCTAATAAACACTCTTCTGAGTAATTATCATATCAGGCTTTATATCAAACGAATCAATATCATCGATTTTATCAACCTTCTGCTCCTCATAAGCTATGGCAATCTTTTTAACAACATTATGTGCAGATAGGTATTTATCATAAATACCTCCACCATAGCCTACTCTATTTTTCTCTCCATCAAAAGCAACCAACGGCATAACCATAACAGCTTTTTCACTGTCCATATCAGCTATAGGAAGCTCTTCCTTTGGTTCTTTAATTCCTCTAAAACCATCCTGTAAATCTTCAAGGGATGAAATATAATGAAACTTCATATATTTAGACGGTTTATCACTATCTGTAACATTTACAATATATACCTTTGGAACTGCAACCTTCTTACCGTTCTTTAAAGCATCATTTATAAGGGTTGCTGTCTTAACCTCTCTATTGTAGTCTACATATACAAAAATAGTATCAGCGTTCTTATATTCCTCTAACGCCATAATTCTATAGCAGATAATATCTCCTGCAAAATCAATCATAGCTGGCTCAAATTCATTTTTAACAGCCTTAATGTTCTTTCTTATTTCACTCTTTGTTGCCATAACTTACCTCTTTTCTCTTTAATAAACACAATTATTATGAGATAAATAATTACTTATTCTTTGGCTTATATCTATCCTTAACATTTTCAATAGATCCATCTGGATACTGAATCTTCATTCTGTCAAGATTTCCTCTCATATTATTATGAAATGCCTCGACATAAGCCTTTCTCAAAGCAGCCTGCTCAGCCTTTTCTTCCTCTGTAAGACCCTCTGCCTGTGACTTTCTATAAAGCTCATTAATTCTTTCAATCTTTAAATCCATCTTATTTCTCCTACTTTCTTATGTTTTATTGACTAGCTACTGTACTTCATCCACTAAGTCAAAATCATCCTTTTTATTAGCCTTAAATAGTGTACCTACATTTTCACCATTGATAATGGCATTTATGACATCAACATCAGCTCCATTGGCGATAATCATATCAGCTCCTGAATATGTAGCAATCTTAGCAGCCACAAGCTTTGCACTCATTCCACCAGTTCCTACCTGACTACTGCTTGTTTCCTTACCCATATTCATGTAATCATCATCAAGTTTTTCTACAACATCTACAAACTTAGCATCCTTATTAACATTTGGATCGTCTGTATATAAACCATCGATATCTGATAATAAAATAAGTAAATCAGCACCTATTAATGCTGTAACTAATGCAGACAATCTATCATTATCACCAAACTGAATTTCGTATGTAGACACAGTATCGTTCTCATTAACGATAGGAATAACACCAAGCTTTAAAAGCTCTAAAAATGTATTCTCTGCATTTGTCTTATTTTCATCCTGCATCATAGTAATCTTTGTTAAAAGTATCTGTGCCACAGGCTGATTATATTCACTAAAAATCTTCTGATATGTCATCATTAGCTGTGCCTGACCAACAGCTGCACAAGCCTGCTTTCTAGAAAGTGTCATATCATCTTTGCCTAAACCAAGCTTCTTTCTACCAACTGCGATTGCACCTGAAGAAACAAGTATAACCTCTTTACCTTGATTTCTAAGATTTGTTAATACTCTTACAAGCTTTTCTAGCTTTACAAAGTCAAGAAGTCCTGTCTCCTTATGAGTTAACGAAGAAGAACCTATCTTAACTACAATTCGTTTTTTATCCTTTAAAGCTTCTCTATTATTCATTTTTAACACCATTTAATTTCCTTTCCTATCCAATATTGTCATCACAAACACTGGTAATTGCCTCAAACACACGGATGCCATCCATTGCAGCCGAAGTAATACCACCAGCATATCCAGCACCTTCACCGCACGGGTATATGCCCTTTATGTTTGCATTTAATTGATTATCTCTGACAATTCGTAAAGGAGATGATGTTCTGCTTTCAACACCAAGCATTAATGCATCCTCATCATCAAAGCCCTTTATAGTTTTTCCAAAAGTTGGTATGCATTCTTTTAATGCATCACACAAACTCTTAGGTAAAACCTGATTAATATCAGCAAAAGCTGTATCACCCTTAGTAACAGGAGTTATATCCCCAAACTGTGTAGAGCTTTTATTTAACTTAAAATCTCCGTATCTTTGAACTGGTATCTTACCATTTCCTGCTACAAAAGCAGCTTTCTCAAGTTCTCTTTGGAACTCAATACCTGATAAAGGATTATCATCCTTAAAGTCCTCTGGTGTAACGGATACGATAATGGCACTGTTGGCATTTTGG
>JAFOCU010000469.1 GCA_017381055.1 Lachnospiraceae bacterium | reverse complement strand
TGTATATGTGTGTGTATGTGTGTGTTATTGATCTGTGTATGGATGAATGGTTGGATATATGTATAGATATATGATTGAATGAATGTATGTATGTGTGTATGTCTGTGTGAGTGTATGTAGTGGTGAGTTACTGGTTGCCCGTACAGAACGAAGGTTCTGTCCGGGCGGAGAAATATATAAATATATTAATGAATGAATGGATGGATGGATGATTGATTATGTGTATGATTGATATAATATCTGTAATGTATGATTGATATCTGTAATGTATGAATGATTTATGTGTTTAATTGTAGTTATGGGTGTGGTTGATCAGTGGGCGGAGGTTATACCCAGAAGAGGCATTGGCCCCGACAAGGGGACGCAGCCTCTGAGGGGTATAACCACAGCCCACCAAACACCACCAAAACATGATATATACAGTACATATGATATATATGATTAGTGTGTGTTGATAAGTAAAACAATAAAAAACATATAAATGGAAAAAATTATTAATAGATAAATATGGATCAAGAACAAATTAATTCGGAACAATTAACTGAAGAACAATTACAAGCATCAGTAATAGAAGAGACTGATATGCCAGAAACAGGAAGCTTTTATTCTTCATTACAAGTAGCTAGTATATTATTAAAACTTCTGCGCCAGGTAGAACTCAATAAAGCAGAACGGGCTCTTTATGATATACTACAATATCAACGTTATGAAGAAATACAACAGTCAGATAAAGTTGTTGGCATACGTATAATATCATAAATAAATGGCAAAGTTTTATGGTACAGCAGGTACAAGAAGGGGATCAGTAGGTAATGAGGTCTATTATATTCAGAAGACCCAGAATATAGTAAGACGACTACCTGCTTTTATTCATAATCCTCGTACTGTAAAACAACAGACACAAAGGATACGTATGAAGAACTGCCTTCTTGGACTAAAGAATGTAAAGAGTGAGTTAGACTTATCAACATTTATTAATCAAGAAGTTATAGAGAATAAAGATAATGCTTATATAAAAAACAATGTCAACCGTTGTTCATATATAGACAAGAGAACATCTAATATAGCTAATTTTCCTAGCTTATCTGATAATATAGTATGTTCTTATGGTACATTAACAACATTACCTTTATCTATTGCAAGTAACTTCATAGGAATATTTCTTAGTAACCCATTAGAAGGAGATGTTTCCATCAAAACACTAAGCATAGAACTGATGAATACTTATACCTTTCTCCGCAACGAAGACACAATCACATTGTTTTATTATTATTGTGATAATATAGAATATGATGCTAATACATTATATCATTTCGTAGCCGGTACACAGATAAAGAACATGATCCAAGTACAGACAGGCAGGAAAACATTCAAAATAAATACTAATAATGAGAATCCTATTTCTATGTATGGCTTGAGAATTCATAACAGACTCTTACTCACCCTTCAAGCCCAAACACCACGAGGGACATATGTTACTCTTTATGAAGATAATCATCCATGTTATGTATTATGTTTTTATGCACGATTAATAGCTGAAGACCAATATAATTTTCCTATATCATCTATGCTTTACAATAAAGGTTATGAAGACATGTTAGCCTACAGTAAAACTCCAGCTTATATAGACCTCTGCCTACAGTCTTTTGATGTAAACCTGCCAAATTACTGAGTTTTTTCGATACTTTGTTTATAGTATAAAAATATTAACAAATAAATAGACAAACTAATTTATGGCAAAGTATTATGGCATTGGCGGTAAACGTACCGGTAGCGTTGGTAATGAAACCTATACCATCGTCAAAGGTGAGAACATCGTCAAAGGGAAGATCATTCATATAAATGATGCAAAGACCCCTGAACAGATTGAACAAAGATCAAAACTACAGAATGCAGTTAAATCCTATAAACAAATAGGTCCTGATTTCTTGAGAAAATGTTTTGAATTCAAAAAACAAAGACAGAGCACTTATAATGCATTTGTATCAGCTAATACAAAACTTGCAAAACCATTCTTCAAGAGGTATTCTGATGATGCAAACATTATAGGTTTAGGTAATATCCGTATGTCTGACGGTTCTCTACCTAAACTTCCAGTAGCGACTTCTGGTAATATAGTTCTCAATGAAATTACTTATACATTCTATGGTATAAAAGTTGCTAATGAGTTAAGTGCTGAATCCACTGTTGCTCAAGTATCAACACATCTTATAAACGCATATCACCTTGAAGAAGGGATGTTTTTGAATGGTGTTGGTATATACAATGATGGTGTACAATTCAATCCTGCTTCTTCAGAGAATCCTTTGACGATAGCCGATCAGTATATGGTGTCCAAAGACAAACAGAACTTTGAACTCAATACAAATGATAATACTGTCATAACAGCAAAAGGATTTACAATAGTCGGAGCAGAGGATAACAAACATTTAGTTCTGTTAGAAGAATATTCTGCTGAGACCCCATCTATAGCATGTGCTAAAACCACATCAGTCGGAGGTCAATGTTTAGGATACTGTGCTTACTTCCTATCTAAAAAGACTGGTACTAGGATAAAAGTATCATCCTCCTATGTGAAGGTGAATGCTGCCTTAGCTAATCTCTTTAACAAGATAGAAGAGAACCCAGTGAGGGTGAACGGTTGGTTAGCCACAGCCATGAAGATCCTAATCATAACTAGTTACGGTATCAAGAAAGTTATCGAGATAATCCGAGACTGGCCTATCTAATAGAATAGTTTAGTATACCTGGAACACCTCCAGTGCCCGAACGAACTCTGTTGCCCGACAGGGCAACTGCTGGAGAGAGGGCACGAGGTGTGAAAGGTGTATAAAACTATATATTATTCTTTATTTCTTTACTTATTTCAACTTATATTTCTTTTATATTCTTTCTTACAATAATCTATATCTACATATACCCTTTCTTATCATAATCTATAACTCACATCTATCATCTATTTATACATGACCTTTCACCGCACACTCACTACTTGATCGTCCACTCACTCTCCGCTCGCCCACCGCTCACCCTCCTGATAAAGAGCATACTGACATAATAAAAAAACATCCTTTGTCTAATGTCGTAAGACATGACTATTGTCAGTGTGCTCTTTATCGGTAAAAGAACTTTTACTTATATATTTATATTTCATATAAATATATCCCTTGAGGGGGAGTGACAAGCGCCGAAAAAAGGAATATATTTTAGTAGAAATAATGTCGTTTTGAGGGTGCTGAGGGGGTGTTTTGGGCAACTATCAAACGAAGTCACCAAGGTAAAAAAGGAGAATTGTGAGGTATATAGAGATTTACTCCAGGTATGGATTGAAATAAGTTGTAGTTGTTGAGTTAGCTGGTACCGAGTAATTTTATACTAGGAATGTGCCAAAATGTTGATAAAATGTTGATAACTCCCCTCCAAAATGTTGATAAAATGTTGATAACTTTTTTAGTGATTGCCGAATTGAGCCTTGCCGCCGGAAAAATATATAAAAACGCCTTTGAGATATGTTTATAACTTTGTCGTAAAAATAAAAAAGAAAAGAAGAAAGAAAAAGAGAGAAAAAGAAAGAAGTAAAATAAAAAACACCCACTACATAAATCCAACAATAGCTAGATAAAATAAATAATATATATATATATCTAGAGATAAATAATATATATATATAGCATATGTATAAAAGAAAGAAAATAGATAAAAGAAAGAAAGCCTTTTTAAAAGCCTTCATATTAAAAAGCCTCCTTATAGTGACAATCCTTTTTATAGCCTTTATAGCCTTGAGTGCCTCCTGCTTCCTAGGCTCCCTCTTAGCCTACATCTACTCCTAGATGGTAAGACTATCCACCTTCATACCGATCCTGTCTCTAAGGGCCTCTTATAAGCCTTCATGACATTATGATGTCAATATGTTCGTATATAAAAAAGATATCTATGAAATGAATGTAATGAATTTCCGGACGAGTGGTGATTGATTTATTTGCGAGCTAAAAAAAAAGTAGTAATCTCTCTCAGTAGTGATAATGCAATATGGATCGATGGACGATGGATACTGAGAGTTGAGATTACAATAAGAAGATAAACATTTTGTAAAATAAAAAAAAATATTATCATGAAAATATAATAGCAATATGGAGAACAATAAGCCAACCAATAAAACATACCTAGAGGATAGGTTTAAAAAGATAAAAGACATGACGGGTAGTAAGAAACTAGACCCTAAAATAAAGTCACGTTTTTATGAGTATATGACGGACTTGTACCGTCGCTTGGAACGCGAGTGTGATGAGTTAGCCCGAATAAGAGAGATCTTATGTGAATATAGGGATACCGAGTATGCCTTATCCGAATGTATCAGTGTCCACGACTATATCCATAAACGTAGCTCAGCAGCCTTAGCCCGTATATTAAACCGTCAACGTTCTCGTAATATAAAAGATAAACTATCATAATACATATGGGGAAATATCACGGTGTAGGGGGCTTTAGAGTAGGCAAAGTGGGCAATGAGCGATATTATCTACGAAAGAGATCAAATGTAGTAGCCGTAGCGAAACCATATAAAGCAATAAACAGCCAATGGATAAAACAAGAGGAGTTCAAAGAGTACATACTATCCTTGCTAACGATATCTGTTCCTCAAGTGTATGTGTTAGACTCACTTCCTGAAGAATTATATCCATATGCCCTGTTATTTGTCCAGGAGGGTAATTTTACAGATATCTACTTGGATAAAGATGGTCTACGGACGCACCTAATAATAGAGGGTGGAGGCGGAGGCTTTGAGCCTACCTCGTCTCAACTAGCAGCCATGAATTCTGGTATAGACACAACAAAACGTGAGGGTTATGATTTAGCCGTGACCTCCGTGAGTGGTTTAGATAGAAGGATGACGACCGCCGAAGACACCCTCGATGCAATAGAGAATGCCCTTGAATCCAAAGCAGATAAATCGACGACATATACCAAGTCAGAGACAGATAATCTATTGTCCGATAAGTTGAATAAAAGGACTAGTGGTGAGAATCTTAATGTGTATTCCCATATAGGCAGTGCTCAAGGCGAGATGGAAGTGTTAGGCGCAATAAGTCAGCGACCTAAAGATAGTAATTTATTAAGTGAGAAAGGAGTCTATGATGCTTTACAAGAGCGAGTACCAGTAGTTAAAACGAGTGGTGCAGAGTTGTATTGCCATATCGGTAGTGCTCAGACGACCCTGCCTAAAGTAACAACAATAAATGAAGTTAGTACAGATAATCAGATACCGTCAGCCGCAGCTGTTTTTCAGTTCGTGTATGTAAGTAATCTTGTAGTATATGATGCTAATACTGGTTATGATGGTATATTCACCCAGCTGCACATACCCGAGAATTCAAGTAAGAGTGGTTATTTGGTAAACTTCAACCCCGCTATCGTAGCAGGAGCCTCACGTAATGAAGGCTATATCACAGCCTACAATCGAAATGATGGCACTAAGCTAATAGAGTTTATAACTTATGACAAATATGAGAAATGGTATGTACTGAAGAAGAATGGTGTGTGGAGTGATGTGTGTAGTGCATTGAGCTATAGACACACCCTTGTAAGGTATAACAATGACAGTTATGAATATCCAATGGGTTGGTGTGTAATTATAAACGATAAACCGTCAATGACGTTTTCAGATGTTAAGACGTGGTTGACAAGCAATGGTTATACATCTGCTACTAATTGTTATGCGTATTGTGGAGGTTGTTGTGGTACGACTGGGGTAAGAAATAAGGAAGATACAGGGACAACCTATATAGGTCGAGTGTGTAGTGGTATTTTCATAGACACAGGCACAGCAACTGTGTATTTTAAGTATGATTATAATGGTACAGTACAGGTGTCAGAGAACAGGTGTCGCATAACAACAACCCATTGATAAAGTTTATTACTTTTTCTTTCTTTCTTCTATTCTTTGTTTTATAGACATTGATTTCACGTTAGGATAATGCACAGTTATCTGACAAGGTTGATGGAAATAGTTTTTGTTTATATAATCCCTACATGCAACAAATATACCAATTTTAGAATGTTGAATTCTTAATAAAGAGCAGATGAAGACAATAATAGCCGTAAGAAAGAATTTAGCATGACTAGTGATGAATAAGAAGATTTTAGAGAAATAAGCAGAGACGTACCTCCCGAAAAGACAAGTAGTTTTATAATAAAGTTTGAGTAATTGAGTAATAATCCATCCTATTAAAGACATGAAGGATTATTTTTTCCTCTTCTTATCAACAATCTCTTTATCGTCCTTATCAGAGAAAGAAGCGTGATCGTGAGTAGTAATATTGTCGGTACCGTTGATAAAAATACCGAATTTGCTATATTTGAAGAAGTCAGTATGGAAATGCGACAAAGCCCATAAGATAACTAGGATTTGCAAGAAAGTTTTCTCTAAAAAGAGATTAATCACTCTCCCTAAGAAGTTCCAAATACCTATGATAATCTTTTTTAATATATCTACGAGATTCATAATTGTTTATATATATAATATATAGCAAAATATGGAACAAATCATAGCAATCGACCCAGATTTAGACAAAAATGGAGTCTGTGTGATCTCACATAACCGAGTAGAACTATTTACCTTTAACTATACCACGTTATGTTATGTGTTCTTCAAGAACATAAGAGCTCAGATGGATGCTAACCTATCCCTAAAGACTCATCTTTTTATAGAGGCTGGCTTTAAGAATAAAGTCTATTTCCAGCCCTACAACACCAATACGTTTGTTATAGGTAAGATCAATAGGAATATAGGTGAGAACCATGCTATATCAAAGATAATACTAGAGAGTGCAGAGTTTTATCACTTAAACCCCATCCCAGCTCTGCCTGTACGTTCAACCAACTACAGGACTCGAGGGAAGAAGATCACTCACCCACAGTTTTTAAAGATGTTAGAGCTAAACAATCTCTTCTTTGAGGGCAATGTTACTAACCAAGAGACACGTGATGCAGCGCTCTTAGCTGTGACGTACGGCATCAACAAAGAGAACAATGTAGTTCTTAAAGATGAGAATAAAAAGGCCACTCCCCAGTTCTACGACGAAACTATCGATGAGGGAGCATCAAACGTATAACATATGCGCGACCGAGTTTAGATCGCTTGAGTCGGCCCGCACGCCACGTGGTATGGTTGGCGGCTCCCTACCAGCGCGCGCTAGCCAACCGCCGACCAACCCCGAGCGAGCTCTCTAAGGCCCGAACGAACCCTGTTGCCCGATTAGGGCAACTGCTGGAGAGAGGGCCTGAGAGCGAGCGACCACACACAATAACTTTTCATAGACCATCACAAGAGTAAACGCCAACACAGACGCTAGGGATTTTTTAATACCATTCATTACACTAAACACGAGAAAAGGAGAAGATGTTTGATTTTTTTACACGAAGCCAACGAACAGTCGCCTGGCTTTTGGCACACAACCAGCGCACAGCCGCCTGCACCTTACACACAGCCCCCCCCCACGGAAGGGGACCCGCCCTCGATGGGCGGGGAGGGAGACAGGCGAAAAAAAAGAGGCTAGACTAGCTTAGTCTCTTAGCTAGATATAGCTGAAACTGAGCAAAATCAATAGCCTCTTGCCACTCTGCATCAGACATATGAATGAGCTTCCTTAGTTCATTGTTGGTGTACAGAGGACACTCAGACCTATCAAAAAAATTAGGCTGATAAACAAGAGTGTCATGATGAAAGACCAACTCTCTGTCAATACTGCACTTGATCTGATACTTACAGATAGCTGGATGAAGAAAGTAAGCCTCAGCATCCTTCTGCCTGAAGTAAGGAGGAGTACCTTTAACGACACTATCTATATACCGGAGCATAGCATTAAGACAGAGATGCTCATGTATGTCGAAAGGGAGTTTGAAATCATCAGTTATTGTCATCTTCGATGGAGTAAGGATTGAAAGGCTCTCTATTAACGGACGTTTTTTTCTTAACACATCCAGTTGCGACGATGATATCATGCAAAAGCACGTAAGCAACACCATCTGAAAGACCAAGATCTTCACACGAAGACTTAACCGTTTTGCAAATTTGCTCAATCAGAGCAACTTTTGCTTCTTTTTGAATTGTATCCATATTGCAAATATATTTATATGATAATATATTATTTTAAAAAACCAAAAAAAACATAAAAAAATTTCTACGCATATGCCAGGCAGAAGGTGTGAAAATCATGGGGGGGGGCTGTGTGTGTAAAGCCAGGCAGGCGGCTGTGCGCCAGCACCGCCTGCCTGGCATATGCGCGGGGGGTTATACACCATAGAGGCATTGGGACCTGAAAGGGACCGGGGCCTCTAGGGGGTATAACCAGAGCGCATATATGTAGGAGGTGTGAAATATATGAATAATCTGTATACAATCAGTATATAATCAGTTAATAATCAGTATATAATCAGTATACAATGAAGGTATATACAACATAATTGATAAGGGCGGAGGTTATACCCAGAAGAGGCATTGGGACCTGAAAGGGACCGGGGCCTCTGAGGGGTATAACCACAGCCCTTACATGTGGGAGTAGGATATGTAGGACTGAATGTATGAATGAGTATATATCTGTGTGTATGTATGAATGAGTGTGTGACTGGTGTGTGTATGGATGAGTGATTGTATGTGTGGGTGTATGTGTGTATGATTGATGTATGTATGTATGAATGATTGATGGGTGGTATATATGAATGATTGATATGGGGTATGTATGAATGAATGTATGGTTGGATATATGATTGAATGTATGTATGGTTATATGTAGATCTGTGTGAGTGTATGTAGTGATGAGTTATTGGTTGTTTGTACAGAACGAAGGTTCTGTCCGGGCGGAGAAACATATAAATATATTGATGGATGAGAGATGGAATGAGTGAGTGGTGGGTGAATGAATGGATGTATGTGTGTATGTATGTATGAGTGAGTGTATGTATGTGTGATTGATATGTATGTGTGATGTATGAATGGATATATGTATGATTGGGTGTATGTATGGATATATAATCGATGTATGTGTGTATGAATGGATGGAATATATAAATAATCTGTATACAATGAATATATCAACAACATAATTGATAAGGGCGGAGGTTATACCCAGAAGAGGCATTGGCCCCGACAAGGGGACGCAGCCTCTGAGGGGTATAACCACAGCCCTTACATGTGGGAGTAGGATATATGTATGTATGAGTATGAGTATGTATAACTAACTGAGTGAGTGTATGTATGTCTGGTTGATGGATTATATATATATATTTATTGGTGTTGATTGGCTTGTTGGGTGGAATATATACATCAAATAATTTATCGAAGGTAGGCCCCCGGCGGGGGACATATAACAAAAACAGATAAAAAAGAGGAGGGAGATGGATGAAATTGATGAAATATATGACTAGAAAGAATGAATTACATACATACAATTGACGGATTACATACATACAATTGATATATTTCATACATTCATTCAATAGATGGTATAGATAGTATGAGTGGGTGTATGTATGTATGAGTGAGTGGTGTCTGTATATACATATGACTGACTATATGTATGTATAATTGATGT
>JAFOCU010000468.1 GCA_017381055.1 Lachnospiraceae bacterium | reverse complement strand
AATATTTAGTCAGGAAATAGCTGATTATATTGGACATTCAAAGGGTGCAACAGAGTGGGCTTTTAGTTTTGCTATTTTCTTCTTAGGTATGTCAGCAGCATTCCTTGGAAATATAGTTGAGAAAGATATACATAAGTCATCACTTATTGCAGCAATATGTTTTGCAGCTGGTATGGCTGGAACAGGTTTCTTTATCTATTACGGTGGTACACATAAGGGTAGCACATTAGTATTAGTTGGTATTTACTTATGCTACGGTTTTATCATGGGTGTAGGTCTTGGTACAGGTTACCTCTCACCAGTTAAGACTTTGATGCTTTGGTTCAAGGATAGAAAGGGTCTTGCTACAGGTCTTGCAGTTGCAGGCTTCGGTGCAGCTAAGGCTATTGCTAGTCCAATTATGCAGGCTATGCTTGCTGGACTTGGTAAGGGTGGAATATATAAGATGTTCTTTATCCTTGCAGGTGTTTATTTCGTAATGATGTTTGTTGGTCACTTACTTCTTGCTAAGCCAGCTGATTGGCATGAGCCAGCTAAGTCTGAAAAGACTCCTGGTATTATGGAAGTTATTAAGACAAGACCAATTAAGAACTACATTGGTATTTGGTTAATGTTCTACATTAACATTACATGTGGTCTTGCACTTATCTCTCAGGAGAAGATGATTGTTAAGTGTATCGGCCTTGCTGCTTCAGTAGGTATTGTTTCTACTGTATCAGCTATCTTTAATGCAGGTGGTAGATTAGGTTTATCTGCTATGGCTGATAAGATGAAGGATAGAAATACAATGTATAAGATTATCTTCATCGCATCTATCGTTTGTACAGGAGCAGTTGTTCTTACAGGTGGTATAAAGAATGGTGCTGGAAATACAGGATTAACAATTCTTGTACTTGTATTGATTATGGTAGTTAACGCTGGATACGGCGGAGGCTTCTCAAACGTTCCAACATTACTTTCAGATAATTACGGAATGGGAAGCATTAGTGCTCTTCACGGAATTACATTATCAGCTTGGGCATTTGCTGGTCTTACAGGAAATCAGCTTGCTAACTGGATTGTAAATAAGTTCGGTGAGGCAAAGCTTGTAGATGGAAATCTTGTTAACCCAACAGGATATCAGACAGTATTACTTGTAACAGGTGTTTTATATATCGTAGCATTCTTAATTAGTATGTTCATGGTAAGACCTGTTAAGGAAAATAAAGAAGAGAAATAAATTATACATATTGGCACCTTATAGCTTCGGCTGTAAGGTGCTAAATTTAAACATAGTGTATAGAGAGAATGGAGGAAAGCGATGAGTAAGAAAAAACAAGATATTATAATAGTAGTTTGCGTAATAACTATTGTTTTATCGATTTGTGCTATTCTCTGTATACATTATAGTAATAAAAGAAATGATTTTGTATTTAATGAACATTTAGATAAAGAAGTTCTTAGGGTTTATGATGATGAGTATGCCCAGGAGATTACATTACAGGAACTTGGATATTATATTATCAATGTGGAAGGTGATATTGATGATATGGCTCATCAGTTCAATAGTGATAATTTAAATGCTTATTGGAATGTAAAACTTGGAAAGGGACTTTACACTACAAGAAAGTATGCCAAGGATTTAGTTATAGATAAGTGTGTTATGGATAATATCTATTATATAGAAGCTATTAAGAGTGGCGTTACATTGACAGAAGACGAGGAGGAGTTAGCTGGTGAGGATGCTAGACTTGTTCTTAAGAATTTAACTTCAAGGCAGATGGATGTAATGGATTATTCTTATGAGGATTTATATAATATAATGATTAAATTATATATTACTTCAAAATATGTGAACGGATTAGTTGAAGATGGTTATACTATGGAAGAGATAGAGCTTAAGGGTTCTTATTATGAGGAATTAAAAAAAGCATATTCTTACAAAGTTGATGATATATGGGAAAGTGTTAAACTTGGAAATCTTACAGTGAAGACAAAGGAAGATTAGTTTGTAGAAAGTGGTGATAACATGCCAGGTTACGATATGCATTATTTGTTCGGAGTTCATTCATATAGAAAGATGTCTGACGATACAATTGTAAAAAAGGCTGTAAAGAATAATAGAGGAAGCTATAAGTTGGGACTTCTTGGTCCGGATATTTTCTTTTATTATGCAACGGAGGTTGTGGCGGCTAGAAAGAATATTGGTTCGCTTATGCACACAACAAAGACAGATGTTTTTTTGAAGAATATGATAACATATGTAGATTTGCACAAGGGTAGAGCTAGAGAAATTGGTATTTCTTACTTGTGTGGTTTTTTATCTCATTATGTTGTTGATTGCATTTGTCATCCTTATGTGTATTGGATGACAGACTATCTTCATAAGGAGATTAATTATTTAGAAAAACATTTTCGTTTTGAATCAGATATGGATATAACACTTCTTTCTATGTATAAGAAGACAACTCCTTATGAGTTTATGAAGAATAGTACGTTTTATCTTAATGAAGCTGAGACTGCTGTTGTATGTGATATGTTATATTATGCCATTAGAAGTACATACCATGACTCGAGAATTACTAGGTCAGGAATTCAGATGGCTATTTATTCTTTGTATAAGGAGCAGAAGCTTATTAGAATAGCTTCTGAAAAAACTAATAGAGCTATAGCAAGGATTTCTAAGATGTTTGGAAACCAAAGATATTTGGCTCCATTTATTCCTTCGCCGAAGGAAGTACGTTATGAGGATCCACTAAATTTAAAACATAAGAAGTGGCATAATCCGTGGGATTTATCTAAGACATCTACAGATTCGGTGCCAGAAATGTTAGGGAAAGCTGATAGACGTTTTTCGCTGATGATGTTTTTGCTTGATAACTATTTGTCGCCAGATATGAATAAAGGTGCAGCGTATAAGACGTTGATGGCATTTGTAGGTTGTAAGTCATATCATAGTGGTTTGAATTGTAACATTCCATCATAATAAAAGGAGAATATATGTTTAGAAATATAAAAAATCCAGCAATTAAATTAGTGTGTGAATATTTAGTTATAGCCGTTGCGTCTTCCTTGTACGCCGTGGGTATAAGTTTGTTTATAGATCCTAATAATTTGGCACCAGGTGGTGTAACAGGTATAGCTATTATTATTAATCATTTTCTTAATATGCCAACAGGTGTGCTTGTACTTGTTTTAAATATACCTATTGTGATACTTGGTATATGGAAGTTTGGTCTTAAGTTTTTTATCTCTACTATAGTTGCTACAGTTATGGGTTCAGTATTTATTGACGTGGCGGCAAGATTTCCAGTTGCGACAAATGATTTGTTTCTTAGTGCTCTTATAGGTGGAATTCTTATGGGAGTGAGTATTGGTCTTATATTTAAGGTTGGGGCATCTACTGGAGGTACAGATATAATTGCGAGACTTCTTAAACTTCGATTTCCGCATATTGAAACTGGAAAGCTATTTATATTCATAGATATAATGATAGTTGTGGCTTCAGCTATTGTCTTTAGAGATGTTGAGCTTGCTGCATATGCAGGTATCTGTGTATTTGTTGGTGGTAAAGCGTTAGACTTTGTTTTATATGGTGGAGAAGGTGCTAGACTTATTTTTGTAATAAGTGAGAAGGAAGAAGAGATTGCGGAAAGGTTTATGATAGAGTTGGACAGCGGTGTAACCTATGTAAACGGAATTGGTGCGTATACATCTTCAGATAAGAAGATAGTAATGTGTGCCATGACAAAGCAGATGCTTCCAAAGGCACAGGATATTGTAAGACAGGTAGATGATAATGCATTTATGATAATCACATCTGCAAATGAAATCGTAGGTGAAGGATATAAATCACCATATGAAGAAATTGTGTAAGTATAATAATGAAAAGTTTAGCACACTGTAGACATATTACAGTGTGCTATTATTTTACAAAAAATCTATAAAAAAATTCTTGACATACACATAATGTCTTCGTATAATGAGTAGGCGTGCGAAAAAAAGCATGTTCTTTTTGTACGCTTAAAATAAACTATTTAACTTATTTCTAATTCAGGAGGTGAAAAAGAATGCCTACATTTAACCAGTTAGTAAGAAAAGGAAGACAGACATCTGTAAAGAAGTCTACTGCACCAGCGCTTTTAAAGAGCTACAACTCTTTAAGAAAGGTTGCTGTTGATGTTGCAGCTCCTCAGAAGAGAGGTGTATGTACAGCTGTTAAGACTGCTACACCTAAGAAGCCTAACTCAGCTCTTAGAAAGATCGCCAGAGTACGTCTTTCTAACGGTATCGAAGTAACAAGCTACATCCCAGGTGAAGGTCACAACCTTCAGGAGCATAGCGTTGTTCTTATCAGAGGTGGAAGAGTAAAAGACCTTCCAGGTACAAGATACCATATCGTTAGAGGAACACTTGATACAGCAGGTGTTGCAAAGAGACGCCAGGCTCGTTCTAAATACGGCGCTAAGAGACCAAAGGACGCTAAATAGAGCAATAGTAATATAGGTTGAATGAAATGTGCCGGATTAGAAAGGGTTATATGATATATATACACGTTTCAATACCGTGCGCGAACACAATCTAAAAGTGAGTACCGTTGATCTAATAGCTTAGCGGTATTAACCGCTAGCACATTAAATTATTAAGGAGGGAAGAACCGTGCCACGTAAAGGACATACTCAGAAAAGAGAAGTATTAGCAGATCCATTATACAACAATAAGGTTGTTACAAAGCTCATCAACAATATCATGTTAGATGGTAAGAGAGGTGTAGCTCAGAAGATCGTTTATGGAGCATTCAGCAAGGTTGAAGAGAAGAGCGGAAAGCCAGCTTTAGAGGTTTTTGAAGAGGCTATGAATAACATTATGCCACAGCTTGAAGTTAAGGCTAGACGTATCGGTGGTGCAACATATCAGGTACCAATCGAGGTAAGACCAGACAGAAGACAGGCGTTAGCGCTTCGTTGGATGACAATGTTTTCACGCAAGAGAGGCGAGAAGACAATGGAAGATAAGTTAGCTGGAGAAATCCTTGACGCTTCAAACAACACAGGTGCATCTGTTAAGAGAAAAGAAGACATGCATAAGATGGCAGAGGCTAATAAGGCATTTGCTCACTACAGATTCTAATTATTTCGTTAGAATGATGGGTGCAATCGTAGTTGCAAAGCAACTGCGATTTAGTGCTTAATAAAATATAAGGAGATTAAACCATGGCTGGAAGAGAATATCCATTAGAGAGAACCAGAAATATTGGTATTATGGCTCATATTGATGCTGGTAAGACAACATTATCAGAGCGTATTTTATACTATACTGGTGTTAATCATAAAATTGGTGATACACATGAAGGTACTGCAACAATGGACTGGATGGCCCAGGAACAGGAAAGAGGTATCACAATTACTTCAGCTGCTACAACTTGTCATTGGACACTTGAAGAAAATGGTAAGAAGAAGGCTGGAGCTCCAGAACATCGTATCAATATCATTGATACACCAGGACACGTAGACTTCACAGTAGAAGTTGAGCGTTCACTTAGAGTACTTGATGGTGCTGTTGGTGTATTCGATGCTCAGAACGGTGTTGAACCACAGTCAGAAAACGTATGGCGTCAGGCTGATAAGTATGGCGTTCCACGTATGGCTTTCATGAATAAGATGGATAAGATGGGTGCAGATTTCTTCGGATCATGTAACCAGCTTATTACAAAGCTTTCTAAGAACCCAGTCCTTATTCAGATTCCAATCGGTAAGGAAGATACATTCAAGGGTATCGTAGACTTATTCGAAATGCAGGCGTACATCTTTAACAATGATAAAGGTGATGACATAACAATCGGAGAGATTCCTGCTGATCTTAAGGATCAGGCTGAGGAATATCATGAGAAACTTGTTGAGCAGTGTGCTGAATTAGACGAGGAGATCATGGAGAAGTATCTTGAAGGCGAGGAGCTTACAGTTGCAGAACTTAAGGCTGCTTTAAGAAAGGGTACTATCGCTGGTGATGCGATTCCATGTCTTTGTGGTACAGCATACAAGAACAAGGGCGTTCAGAAGCTTCTTGATGCAGTTCTTGAATTCATGCCAGCTCCTACAGATGTTCCAGCTATCGAGGGACAGGATATGGACGGAAATGAAGTTAAGGTTCCATCTACAGATGATGCGCCATTCTCAGCTTTAGCGTTCAAGATTATGACAGACCCATTCGTTGGTAAGTTAGCATTCTTCAGAGTATATGCTGGTACATTAAACGCAGGTTCATATGTACTTAACTCAACAAAGGGTAAGAAAGAAAGAGTTGGACGTATCCTTCAGATGCATGCCAACAATAGAACAGAAATCGATAAGGTTTATGCAGGAGATATCGCTGCTGCAGTAGGTCTTAAGGTTACAGCTACAGGTGATACAATCTGTGATGAACAGCATCCTGTAATTCTTGAGTCTATGGAATTCCCAGAGCCAGTTATCGAGCTTGCTATCGAGCCTAAGACAAAGGATGCTCAGGGTAAGATGGGTGAAGCTTTAGCAAAGCTTGCTGAAGAAGATCCTACATTCAGAGCTCATACAGATAAGGAAACAGGACAGACAATCATCGCTGGTATGGGTGAGCTTCACCTTGATATCATCGTAGATAGACTTCTTCGTGAGTTTAAGGTTGAGGCTAACGTAGGTGCTCCTCAGGTTGCTTATAGAGAAGCTATTACACAGGCTGTTGATGTAGATAGCAAGTATGCTAAGCAGTCAGGTGGTCGTGGTCAGTACGGTCACTGTAAGGTACACTTTGAGCCAATGGATGCAAACGGTGATGAGTTATTCAAGTTTGAATCAACAGTTGTTGGTGGTGCTATTCCTAAGGAATATATCCCGGCAGTTGGCGCAGGTATCGAAGAGGCTACACAGTCAGGTATCCTTGCTGGATTCCCAGTTGTAGGTGTACACGCTACAGTATTTGATGGATCATACCATGATGTCGATTCATCAGAAATGGCATTCCATATCGCTGGTTCTATGGCGTTTAAGGAGGCTATGCAGAAGGCATCTCCAGTTATCCTTGAGCCTATTATGAAGGTTGAGGTTACTATGCCAGAAGAGTACATGGGTAACGTTATTGGTGCCCTTAACTCACGTCGTGGACGTATCGAGAGCATGGATGATATCGGTGGCGGTAAGATCGTTAAGGCTTACGTTCCACTTGCTGAAATGTTCGGATATGCTACAGTACTTCGTTCAGATACACAGGGTCGTGGTAACTACTCTATGTTCTTTGATAAGTACGAGCAGGCTCCAAAGAACGTTCAGGATAAAGTTGTTGCTTCAAGAGTGAAGTAGTGAAGCAATGAGCAACACAAAAGCTTTATGAACTGAGATGCAAGCTCGCTTGCTAATCGATAGTTCTTTAAAGGTTTTTATATGGCGAATGCCAGTATGAGGAAGAAGCGAAGCGAATTCCGAATAGTGTGGCGAATTGCTGTATAAAAAAATACAGAAAGTGCTTGAAAATGTTAATATTATGCAATATAATCATTTATAGCCGTTATTAGAGCCTAGGGGTAGGAATACCCTACCTCTAAGGCTAACTTATATAGGACATAGTTGTTAAACGACTATGTAAAGTAAAATTTTTATTAGGAGGTCATTAAAAATGGCAAAGGCTAAGTTTGAAAGAAACAAACCACATTGTAACATTGGTACAATCGGTCACGTAGATCACGGTAAGACTACATTAACAGCAGCTATCACAAAGACTCTTCATGAGAGACTTGGTACAGGTGAGGCAGTTGCATTCGAGAACATCGATAAGGCTCCAGAAGAGAGAGAAAGAGGTATCACAATCTCTACAGCTCACGTTGAGTACGAGTCAAATGCAAGACATTACGCACACGTTGACTGTCCAGGACATGCTGACTACGTAAAGAACATGATCACAGGTGCTGCACAGATGGATGGTGCTATCCTCGTTGTTGCTGCTACTGATGGTGTTATGGCTCAGACAAAGGAGCACATCCTTCTTTCTCGTCAGGTAGGTGTACCTTACATCGTAGTATTCATGAACAAGTGTGATATGGTAGATGATCCAGAACTTCTTGAGTTAGTTGAGATGGATATCAGAGAGTTATTAAATGAGTACGAGTTCCCAGGCGATGATACACCAATCATCCAGGGTTCAGCTCTTAAGGCTCTTGAAGATCCTTCAAGCTCATGGGGTGATAAGATCCTTGAGTTATTTGATGCAGTAGATTCATGGATTCCAGATCCAGAAAGAGATACAGATAAGCCATTCCTTATGCCAGTAGAGGACGTATTCACAATCACAGGTCGTGGTACAGTTGCTACAGGTAGAGTAGAAAGAGGAACACTTCACCTTAATGATGAAATCGAAATCCTTGGTATCCAGGAAGAAGTTCGTAAGACTGTTGTAACAGGTATCGAAATGTTCAGAAAGCTTCTTGATGAGGCTCAGGCTGGTGATAACATCGGTGCTCTTCTTCGTGGTGTTCAGAGAACAGATATCGAAAGAGGACAGGTTCTTGCTAAGCCAGGTTCTGTAACATGTCATACAAAGTTTACAGCTCAGGTTTACGTATTAACAAAGGACGAAGGTGGTCGTCATACACCATTCTTCAACAACTACCGTCCACAGTTCTACTTCAGAACAACAGACGTAACAGGTGTTTGTGAGTTACCAGCTGGCACAGAAATGTGTATGCCTGGCGATAACGTAGAGATGACAATCGAGCTCATCCACCCAATCGCTATGGAGCAGGGTCTTGGTTTCGCTATCCGTGAAGGTGGTAGAACAGTAGGTTCTGGTAAGGTAGCTAAGGTT
>JAFOCU010000467.1 GCA_017381055.1 Lachnospiraceae bacterium | reverse complement strand
GATGGTAGCTGTAGTAAAGACAGATGGCTATGGACATGGAGCAATACCAGTATCAGAGACAATAGATGAACTTGTGGCAGCATATGCTGTGGCAACTATTGACGAGGCGCTCAACTTAAGAAGACATAATATAACAAAGCCTATATATATATTAGGTTTTGTATATGAGCATAGAATTAAGGATGCTATAATAAATGATATTAGAATGACTGTATTTGATATAGAGATGGCAAAGGCTATTTCAAAGATGGCAGTGGAGCTTGATAAGAAGGCATATGTGCATGTTAAAGTAGATACAGGAATGAGCAGAATTGGATTTGCTACTACTAAAGCTTCGGTAGAGGATATTAGTATCATTGATAAGTTGCCAAATTTAGAGATAGAAGGTATATTTACACATTTTGCATCATCTGATTCAAAGGATAAGGATAAGGCTCTTAAGCAGTTAGACGATTTTAATTCGTTCAATAACATGCTTGCAGAGAATGGTGTAAATATTAAGATAAAGCATTGCTCAAATAGTGCAGGAATTATTGATATGCCTATGGCTAATATGAATGAAGTGAGAGCAGGAATTGCATTATATGGTATGTATCCATCTGATGAGGTTAATAAAAAGGCAGTTATGCTTAGACCAGCATTAGAGTTAAAGAGTCATGTAGTATTCGTAAAAACAGTTCCCATAGGAGTGGGCATTAGTTATGGTTCCACTTATGTTACAGATAGAGAGACTAAGGTGGCAACTATTCCATTGGGATATGGTGATGGATATCCAAGAAATCTTTCAAATAAAGGTTATGTACTCATTAAAGGACGAAAATGTCCTATTCTAGGTAGAGTATGTATGGATCAGTTTATGGTAGATGTAACTGGTATGGATGTGTGTAAGGGTGATGAAGTAACACTTATCGGGAAAGATGGTGATGAAGCTATAACTGTTGAGGAGATGGCAGCTCTTGCGAGCACATTTAATTATGAGTTTGTATGTAACTTAGGCAAGAGAATTCCTAGAGTTTATTATAGGTACGGTAAGGTTGTGGCTACAAAGGATTATTTTATAGATGAATATGAGATGATTTAAGTTATTTTAAGGATTGCGTATAAAATTAAAATACCCGGAGATAATGGTTAATAGTATTATTACATAATTATCAGGGGTGTTCAAAGTGGTCATAAAAAGAGGAGATATATATTACGCAGATTTAAGGCCTGTTATAGGCTCAGAACAGGGTGGCATAAGACCAGTTCTTATCGTCCAAAATGATACAGGAAATAAGCATAGTCCAACAGTTATAGTTGCAGCTATAACTAGCAAAATGAACAAGGCAAAGCTTCCTACTCATATTGAAATTGATTCCAATAAATATGATATAGTGAAGGATTCAGTTATTTTGCTTGAGCAGTTAAGGACTATTGATAAAAAAAGACTTAAGGATAAGGTGTGTCACTTAGAAGGAGATATATTAAAACAGGTTAATGAAGCTTTGCTTGTAAGCCTAGAATTAATGTAAAAAGTTAATTGATTTATTTAAGGCTTCAAGGCTAGATGGTTGACTTAAATGGGTAGAATATGGTATATTTTATGAGTTAATGCTTATTTATAAGTGTTAGCTCATTTCATTTTTGGAAGGGGATTGATTATATAATGGACAGTAGTTCCATATTAGGAATAATTTTATTTTCAGTTTTTGTAATTTTGAATTTTATAATGTATTGCTTTGGTGAAGCAAGTCAAAACGTTAGCGATAATGAGTTAAAGACTAGAGAGTCAGAGGGTGATAGAAGAGCAACTAAGGTTTTAAAGATTGTAGAAAATCCAAGAAACTTTGTGCTTACTATACAGCTTATGACAACGACCTTTGCGGTTTTATCAGGTGCATATAATATTTCACTGTTTAGTGAGATGCAGTTGTATGTTAAGATATTAGCATTTATTGCACATATAAGCGTATTAATATGTTTTGGAGTGATTATTCCCCAGTATATTGGTAGAAGAAGGCCTGAAAAATGGGCAGTTAGACTTGTGGATGCTGTAAGAATAATTATGCTTATATTAAAGCCATTTTCGTTTATTATCTTTATTGTATCAGCATTGCTTCTTAAGATAATCGGCATCGATTATAAGGAAGACTATGATAATGTTACAGAAGAAGAGATTATGTCTATTGTAAATGAAGGCCAGGAGCAAGGTGTTCTAGAGGAACAGGAAGCTGAGATGATTTCTAACATTATAGAAATGGATGAGAAGGATGCGGAAAGCATAATGACTCATAGAAAGAATGTCGCAGCTATAGATGTAAATTGGACACTTGCGCAGACGGTAGAGTTTATTATAGATGAAATTAATTCAAGATTTCCAGTATATGATGAGGATATAGATAACATAGTTGGTATATTACATATTAGAGATGTTTTTACTAAATATAAGAAGCTAGAAAATGGAGATATCAAGCTTAGAGATATACCAGATATTATGCGAGAGCCAGTATTTATCCCTGAGACTAAGAATATTGATTCATTATTTAATGAGATGCAGAAGGATAAAAACCATATGTGCATTGTAATCGATGAGTATGGTCAAATGGCTGGAATCGTAACGATGGAGGATATCTTAGAGGAAATTGTTGGAAATATTATGGATGAGTATGATGAAGAAGATGACAATATAGTTAAGGAATCTGAAGATACTTATCTTATAAAGGGAATAACACCACTTGAAGATATAGAAGATGTAGTTGGTATAACTTTTGATGAAGAAGATTATGACACACTTAATGGATATCTTATAAGTAAGTTAGAACGTATTCCAGATGAAGATGAAAAAATTGAATTGGAAACAGATAAAGGAAGATTTCAAGTATTATCAGTTGAGGGCAATATGATTGCTGAGGTAAGACTTGTAATACTTAAAGAAGAAGAGGCCTAAGGCCTAATAATAAATTATTAATCAAGGAGAGAAGAAAAATGTCAGGACATTCAAAATTTGCCAATATTAAGCACAAGAAGGAAAAAAATGATGCAGCAAAGGGAAAGATTTTCACAATCATTGGTCGTGAAATCGCAGTAGCAGTAAAGGAAGGCGGTCCAGATCCTGCTAATAACTCAAAGCTTGCAGCAGTTATTGCAAAGGCTAAGTCAAACAACATGCCAAATGATACAATCGAAAGAGGTATCAAGAAGGCTGCTGGTGATGCTAATGCCGTAAATTACGAAGTAGTTACATACGAAGGCTATGGTCCAAATGGTACAGCTATTATCGTAGATGCACTTACAGATAATAGAAATAGAACAGCTTCAAATGTAAGAAATGCATTTACAAAGGGTGGCGGAAACATCGGTACAACAGGTTGTGTATCTTATATGTTTGATAAGAAGGGTCAGATCATTATCTGCTCTGCGTTGTCAAACACAAAGCCAATGGCATGGGCAGACTTGCCAGATTCGTTACGCCAGAGCACCTTGAAGAAACGTTCGGGAACAGTTACGCGGTTTTCTCCAATGGTCTGATATGTTTT
>JAFOCU010000466.1 GCA_017381055.1 Lachnospiraceae bacterium | reverse complement strand
TTAGTAAATAAGCGAAGAACCAAGCTTGTTCTTGATGAAGCATATAATTTTACTTTAGAAGGAAAAGTACCAGAATATCAGGAATATATGAATAAGCAGGTTTTAGAGGAAATAAAGTATTTTCTAAATGTTTATAATCTAGAGCCGAAGGTATATTTGACATATGATAGAATGGCGTTTTTTGAGGATGGAAATAGTGATTTTCGAGTAACCTTTGATACAAATATTCGCTCAAGAAGAGAGGATGTAAGACTGGAGGCAGGTAATCATGGTGAGCTACTCATAGATAACAGTTTTTGGCTTATGGAGGTAAAAAGCTTCCAGGCAGTACCAAAGTGGTTTACGAATATCCTAATGGAAGCGGAGGCGTTTCCAACTTCATTTTCCAAGTATGGAACAGAATATAAAAAATATTTAATAAAAAATAACATTGTAAAAGGAGATAATAATTTATGTTTACCAGCATACTTAAGACAGCAACAGGCGAAGCAATACCCACAGCAGGAGCTCTTACATGCATAGGACTTTCTATTATTTTAGGACTTTTAATAAGTTTAATCTATATTTTTAGTGATAAAAAGAAGAAGTATTCTTCACATTTTGCATTTTCACTTGCAATATTGCCAGTAGTAGTTTGTATAGTGATTATGATAGTAGGCTCAGATATAGCAAGAGCAATTTCTCTTGGCGGTGTATTTGCATTGGTAAGATTTAGAAGTGTACCAGGAGATTCAAAGGATATAACAAATGTGTTCTTTGCAATGGCAGTAGGTCTTTCTTGCGGAATGGGATATGCTACATTAGCTGTTATAGTAACTGTGGTTGTAGGAATTTTGTATTTCGTATTGAATTACTTACAGTTTGGCGAAAGAAGATGTGAGACAAAGCAGCTTAGAGTTACAGTGCCAGAGAATCATAATTTTAACGGAGCATTTGATGATCTATTTGGTGAGTATGCAACAAATGTAGAGCTTGACCAAATTAAGACAACAAATCTTGGCACATTATATGAACTTACATATAGTATAGATATGAAAAAGGGAGTAGATGAGAAAGCATTTATTGATTCCCTTAGATGTAGAAATGGAAATCTTAATATTATTCTTTGCAAAATGCCAGAGAAGTTAGAGAAGTTATAGAAGTTGATATATAAACTGAAAAAAAGTGATTTGTGTAGAAAAACTGAAGTAAGAGAGTGTCAAAATGCCCAGGAACAAAAAATTCTTGGGCTTTTTTTGATGTTTTCTAGCTAAAATGTATAAAGAAGTCAAAATAGTAAGAGGGAATGTGTCACAGAGGAAAATAATCTCTACCTAAAATGTATAAAAGAAGCGAAAAGGTAAGAGAAAACGTGTCACAGAGGAAAAAAAACTCTACCTAAAATGTATAAAAGAAGCGAAAAGGTAAGAGAAAACGTGTTACAGAGGAAAATAATCTCTACCTAAAGTGAATAAAAGAACCAAAAAGGTAAGAGAAGATGTGTCACAGAGGAAAAAAAACTCTACCTAAAATGTATAAAAGAAGCGAAAAGGTAAGAGAAGATGTGTCACAGAGGAAAATAATCTCTACCTAAAATGTATAAAAGAAGCGAAAAGGTAAGAGAAAACGTGTCACAGAGGAAAACAATCTCTACCTAAAGTGAATAAAAGAAGCGAAAAGGTAAGAGAAGATGTGTCACAGAGGAAAACAATCTCTACCTAAAGTGAATAAAAGAACCAAAAAGGTAAGAGAAGATGAGCCATGTATGAAAATAATATTTGTATAAGGTGGGAAAAGAAAAAGCTACATAGCAAGATTGAAAAAATACCATATCTGTGGTATTCTAATAGAAGTATGATTAATAAAAAGGAGCGGGAGAATATGGCATTTGTTAAAGAAAGCTTCGGAACAACAAAGGACGGAATTGAAGCTAGCATTTACACAGTTTCAAACAGTAATGGAATGACAGCAAGATTTACAGACTATGGTGCCATTCTTGTGGGTTTAATTGTACCAGATAAGGAGGGGAATCCAACTGATGTGGTACTAGGTTTTGACTATTTAGAAGGCTATTATTATAATGGTCCTTATTTTGGTGCGACTATTGGAAGAAATGCTAATCGTACTAGCGGTGGAAAGTTTGAATTAAATGGTAAGAAATATAAGTTAGAGAAAAATGAGTGGAAGAATAATCTGCATAGTGGACCTGATGGGTATCATAAGAGATTGTGGGAGACAGATTACTATGAGGATGAACTTGGACAGACTATTGTATTTACACTTAATAGTCCTCATATGGACCAGGGATTTCCAGGAGAGCTTGATGTAGTCGTTAGATATATTATTACAGAGGATAATTGCTTGATTATTGAATATGAAGCTGAGGGTAATGAAGATACGGTAGTAAATCTTACAAATCATAGTTACTTTAATTTAGCTGGACAGGCTTCGGGCGAAGTGCTTAATCATAAGCTTTGGATAGATAGTGATAGCTTTACTCCTGTGGAAGGGTTGCTTATCCCTACTGGTGAGATTGCTAGCGTAAAGGGAACGCCACTTGATTTTACAGTAGAGAAGACTATTGGTGAAGGACTTAAGCAGGCTATGGATGAAAATTATAAGCAGGTAAAGGCTTATAATGGCTTTGATCATAACTATGTGTTAAAGACAACAAGGGATGAGGTTTCTTTGGTAGCAAAAGCGAGAAGTGAAGAAACAGGAATTGCTATGGAGGTATATACAGATCTTCCTGGTATGCAGTTTTACACAGCGGCGGGCTTGCATGAGAAGTTCCACTGCAAGTTTGGTGTGACATATAAAGGATTTGGCGGATTCTGCTTAGAGACTCAGTACTTCCCTAATGCTATGAATGTTGATGGATTTGAGAAACCGATACTTAAGGCTGGAGATGTATATGAATCTACTACAGTGTATAAGTTTATAACAGAGTAAGGAGCACATATGGCAAAGTTAAGAAATTTTTTCGCAATGTTATCGCGAATGAAATATATAAATAGATGGGGTTTAATGCGCAATACTATAACAGAGAATATTGCAGAGCATAGCTTGGATGTGGCGGTTATAGCTCACGGCCTAGCTATAATTGGTAACACATATTTTGGCAAGCAGCTTAATGAGGATAGAATAGCAGTGCTTGCTATGTATCATGATACAACAGAGATTATAACAGGTGACTTGCCTACTCCGATTAAGTATTTTGCGCCAGAGATAAAGATTGCTTATAAGAGTGTAGAGGCGGCAGCTGGTAATAGTTTACTACATGCTCTTCCAAGAGAACTTAGACCAGCATACAAGGATATTATACTGGAGTCTGAAGAAGATAAAGAATTATGGAAGTACGTAAAGGCAGCAGATAAGCTTTCTGCATATATTAAATGTGTAGAAGAAAAGAGAATGGGAAATCTTGATTTTGAGCAGGCAGAGAAGACAACTTATGAGGCTGTAAAGGAAATGAATATGCAAGAGGTTGATTATTTCCTTGAGGTATTTATGCCAGCATATAGCTTGACTCTTGATGAACAGAGCAAGTAAAGGAATGACTAGAAGGAGTAACATTTTTTCATGGGAAAGAAATTGTTTATAGCCGAGAAGCCAAGTGTGGCAAACGAATTTGCAAAGGCGTTAAAACAAAATATGCGAAAAAAAGATGGGTATTTAGAGTCCGACGACTATGTGGTAACATGGTGCGTCGGTCATCTTGTGACTATGAGCTATCCAGAAGTCTACGATGAGAGGCTAAAAAGATGGAGTATTGATACATTACCATTTATACCTGAGACATTTTTATACGAGGTAATACCGGCTGTTCAGAAGCAGTTTGATATAGTTAGTGGGCTCTTAAATAGAGAGGACGTTGAATGCATCTATGTGTGTACTGACTCGGGACGAGAGGGAGAGTATATTTATAGATTAGTTGAACAGCAGTCAGGTGTGAAAGGCAAGGCTAGAAAGCGAGTATGGATAGACTCTCAGACTGAGGAGGAAATCAATCGTGGAATAGCTGAGGCTAAGGATTTATCAGAGTATGATAATCTCTCAGAGGCTGCTTACCTTCGAGCGAAGGAAGATTACCTTATGGGTATTAATTTCTCAAGAATACTTACACTTAAGTATGGTAGAGGCATTGCGTCATATCTAAAGCAAGACAGAGCAGTTGTGTCTGTTGGTCGAGTTATGACTTGTGTACTTGGAATGATTGTAAGAAGAGAAAGAGAGATTAGAGAGTTTGTAAAAACTCCTTTCTATAGAGTATTAGCAGGAATGAATCTTGAGGACTTTAAGTTTGATGCTGAGTGGCGTGTAAATGAAAAGTCGAAGTACTTTAATCATCCAGCACTTTACAAGGAAAATGGTTTTAAGGAGAGAGAAAGAGCAGAGGAGCTTATAAGTGAGATTAAGGCATTAGGAAATGACTATCTTACAGTATCAGCTGCGGAGAAAAAGAAGGAAACAAAAAATCCGCCTCTTTTATATAACTTAGCTGAGCTTCAAAATGAGTGTTCTAAGATGTTTAAGATAAGTCCAGACCAAACACTTAGTATTGTCCAGGAGCTTTATGAAAAGAAGCTTGTAACATATCCTAGAACAGATGCTAGAGTATTATCTACAGCTGTTGCTAAGGAGATACATAAGAATATCGGAGGCTTAGCTAAACATGAGAGATTTAGAGGCTTTGCTGAAGAGATTTTAAATGGTGGACAGTATAAGAATATAGCTAAGACGAGATATGTAAATGATAAGCAGATAACAGACCATTATGCAATTATTCCAACAGGACAGGGTTTAGCATCCCTTAATGCTTTAAATCCATTGGCTAATAAGGTCTATGAAGTGATAGTTAGAAGATTTTTATGTGTATTCTTCCCTGCAGCTACATACCAGAAGGTTAGCCTTGTACTCAATACAGATTTTCCAGCCGAAGGAGAAAACGTGCGAGAGGAATTATTTCATGCTAGCTTCAAGGTTTTAGTAGATGAGGGATATTTGAAGGTGCTTAATGCATATAATAAGGATAAGGCATCCGAGAATAATGGAAATAAAACAGAGGAAGCAGGTCAAGACGACAGTGCTAAAAATGGTGAAAGCCAGGAAGAAGCAGATGTAAAACTAGATGAAAATGTTATCGAAATGTTAAAAAAGCTTAAGAAGGGCGATAAGATTTCTCTGACAGATTTCGTAGTTAAGGAAGGTGAAACATCACCTCCAAAGAGATATAACTCTGGTTCAATTATTCTTGCAATGGAAAATGCAGGACAGCTTATAGAGGATGAAGAGCTTCGTGCTCAGATAAAGGGTAGCGGTATAGGAACATCAGCTACTAGAGCGGAGATACTTAAAAAGCTTATTAATATAAATTATATAAGCCTTAATAAAAAGACACAGATACTTACACCATCTCTTTTTGGAGAGATTATATTTGATGTAGTTAATGCATCTATAAAATCACTTCTTAATCCAGAGCTAACAGCTAGCTGGGAGAAGGGTTTAACATATGTGGCAGAGGGCACAATAACCTCTGAAGAATATATGATGAAGCTTGATGATTTTGTAAGTAAGAGAGTAAATGGTGTGAAAAATTTAAATAATCAGAGCATGCTTAGATACAACTTTGATAGAGCAGCTGCTTTTTACAAAAAATAACGGTAAAAATATGCAAATAATCTTAAAAATATACTTGTAAAATTCATCAAAAAAGAGTATACTAAGGTTAGAGATAAGATGTGTTTCCTGGAATGCACGACACTCCTGTTTATTTTGAACCTACATTTGATT
>JAFOCU010000465.1 GCA_017381055.1 Lachnospiraceae bacterium | reverse complement strand
GTCAAAACTCTTGATGCATCTGATAAAAGATGGATGGATGAAAGTATAGATGTTATCATTAAAGGACTTGTCGAGTTTGCTAGCAAAATTGGATAAAATGGAGGGCATAGAATGGAGGATAAAAACACAAGCAAGAAGAAGTTGATTATTATAGGAATAATAGCTGTATTAGCATGTAATATCATTGGCGGAATAATAATAAACTTCTTTATGGGGAAGTCTGCTTTTTCTAAAAATGAGAAATTGTATTTTGAGATGTTTGCTAATACCTATGATGAAGGTGAATATGAATTTTATTCTTTGGATGCCTACTATTTATTAGATACAGGCCTTATCTTTTATAATGCAAAGTACAAAGCATATATAGAACTGGAAGATAAGTGGGTTGATGTAGATGAGGTTGTCTATGGAAGAAAGGGCAAATTTGAAAATAAGTATTGTCGTTCGTGGGATGATTTGAATGGCTTTGAAGGTATAGATAAGGAATTTGAGCGAACAGTCAAAGAAGGTAGACATAAGGAGTATACACAAGAGGAGATAAAAGAACTTTTAGAGGAAGCGTATAAAAATAAGGATTAAGAGGTTGACATTATGACCTTTTAGGTTGTATAATCCTAGAAAATAAATAAAGCCATAAAAACTGTGACGGAGACAGTAGTTTGTGTAAGAAAGTCTAAGAGAGTCTGTGATGGTGAGATACAGATACAAGTAAGATGCAGATGAATATCACTCCTGAGTTGCAAGTCGAAAGGAAACAAGATAGTAACCAAGTAGAATTTGCCGCAATTCCAGCGTTAAAGGGAGCTCGTATTAAATGCAAAGCAGGCGTACGAAGTGTAAGAGGTGGTAAGCGAGATTTATATCCCGTCCTGTTACAGGACGGGTTCTTTTTATATACGCCCCCTATATTAGCCGATAGCTTGGCGGTGGTATATATAGATTTCGCGTATTATTTATTTTTGTATTGTTAAGTTGTAAATTACACGAAATTTTATATAGTTGTGCACAATATTTATGCATAGCGAAGAATATTAGATTTTCTTAATACTTTGTATGTAGTCAGTGATTTTTCAACACGATGTTGAAAAAAGGCGAGCAGCGCCATGGATGGCGTATGGGAGCCGGTCACGTTAGCGGTCATAAAGGAAATCAAAGTATTTAGAAAATCTTATATTAGTAGCTCAGCAGAAATATTTTGCTGTACTATATAAAATTTCGTGCCAAAATAATAAAAAGGAGAGAAAACTATGTACGACAAGGTATCGACTAACCTCAACTTTGTTGAGAGAGAAAAGAAAACAGAACAGTTCTGGAAAGATAATGATATCTTCAGAAAGTCAATGGAAAATAGAAAGGAAGGAGAGACTTATACATTCTATGATGGTCCTCCAACTGCAAATGGTAAGCCACATATTGGTCACGTGCTTACTCGTGTTATCAAGGATATGATTCCAAGATACAGAACAATGAAGGGTTACATGGTTCCTAGAAAGGCTGGATGGGATACACACGGTCTTCC
>JAFOCU010000464.1 GCA_017381055.1 Lachnospiraceae bacterium | reverse complement strand
GCTCAGCAATCTTTGCTGCAACTGCATCATTTGTTGGATTCTGAAGTCTTGTATAAAAATATCCTGTATCTTCAAGATCAAATAACTTACCCATCTGTTCACTTGTTTCATATTTAAAAGTTGTACTCTGATATATTGGTAAAACTCTCGCTTCACCCTTCTTAGGTGAATAACCACCCTGTATACAAATTGTTCCTAAATTTCTCTTATTTTCCATACTAGATTACCTCCTTGATGTTTACACTGCATTTTAACACAGTAAATTAACGAATTCAACTATATCTTTAAATTAACTGGGCCAATTATTCCCATACTCATTTTTTCCATCTGAAGATATTTACCAACGAGCTTATTTACATCTGCTTTAGTAACCTTATTTATTCTTTCTATTTTGTCTTCAAACAATTCCCATGGAATATCATAAATAACATTCTTCGCATTAGCACTCATTCGTGACGCTGTGCTATCCCTATTAAGACTCATTTCTACAATAGTCTGTTTCTTTGCATTACTAAGCTCTGTTGATGTAATGCCCTTTTCATTAAGTTCTCGAAGTATGTTGCTAACAAGGTCATATGTCCTTTCATACTGGTGTTCATTCATAGCCGCATAAATATGAAGGAGTCCTGTATCCGAAAAACTACTCGGGTATGAACACACTGAATATGTTAATCCATTATTTTCTCTAACAGTTTGGAACAATCTAGAATTAACATCACTTCCTAATATATTATTTAAAATTACAGCAGTATACCTATCTTCATCTAAAAAAGATGGCGCCTCAAAAGCTAAATTCATATGCAACTGTTCAATGTCTTTTCCTTTAACAAAGCTTGCTTTATTATACGAAGGAGTTTTTCTATCACTTACAAAGGTTTCATTATTAGTTGGTACCTTTTCAAAAGCTGTTTTTATCCAATTTAAAGTTTCTTTTTTGTTGAAATTTCCAGCAACTGAAACAACCATATTTTCGCCTACATAATACTTATCCATAAAAGCTCTAAGTTCTTCTGTCGAAAAGGCTTTTACATTTTTCTTCTTTCCAGAAATAAGATATCC
Source organism: Lachnospiraceae bacterium (assembly GCA_017381055.1). Lineage (GTDB taxonomy): Bacteria > Bacillota > Clostridia > Lachnospirales > Lachnospiraceae > SVEL01. The sequence continues at coordinate 6,346 of JAFOCU010000464.1, read as the reverse complement.
TAAAGGCTGCTTTTTCCAAATTTTCTTCTGAAGTATCTCATGTACTCCATCCTCTGGAGAATCCTTATACATATCTATTTCCTCGCAAACTACTCCTTTTTCCCTCTCTAAGTCTTCTGGGTCTAGTTTAGGATTACATATCATATCACCTAAAATATCAATTCCTTCCTTCAAACACGAAGGAAGTGTCTTACAATAAAACTCCGTATTTTCTTTACTTGTATAGGCATTTAAACTTCCACCAATTATAGCGCACCTTACTGCAAGTTGCTTTGCACTCATAGTTTTTGTGCCCTTAAAAAGCATATGCTCAATCATATGAGCTATGCCATTATTGTCACAATTCTCATCTCTTGAGCCTACACCAATCCATACACCCACCGTAACAGAATTAAGATGCTTGTTTTGTTCAAACACAACCCTTATTCTATTATCTAGTGAATATACATCTATATTATCTTTTAATTTATTATTCAAACTCATTGTAACCATAATGCCTTTCTAAAAACTAAAACCATTACGCCCATTTTCTTTCTGACTCTGCATCGCTTTATCAGCCATTTTATATATACGCTTATATGAGTCTATCTTCTTTCCACCCATAGCAATACCAATGCTGACAGTAGCTCTATAACCATCGAAGAATACCTCCTCTGATATCTCCTCTGATATCTTTCTACATATTTCTCTACAACGTTCTTCTATATATATCATCTCCATAGTATTTCTGATAAATACAGCAAAAACATCTCCGTAAACTCTTCCTACAATATCAAAATCCTGTCTGAACATATCACATAATACTTTACTAATAGATTCTAATAGTCTATCGCCCATTTCATATCCATAGGTATCGTTTATATGACTCATAAGATCTACATCTACTACAAGCATTGTACATTTCTTATCAGTTGCTACAGCAAATATATCATCAACCTTAGCTTCCATAGCAATAGAATTGTAGAGTCCAGTAAGTTTGTCGTATTCCACATCTTTTTCGCTATGCATAGATGCTAACTTTTCTTCATTAATATCTATAATTCGACCTATAATATGCTCTTTACCTGTCTTTGGATTTATATATCTAGCATATGATAATCTATACCACCGATAAGTTCCTGTAAAAAGCTTGCTTCTAAAGTCTACCATAGACTTTTCGTACATCAAAACATCTTCCTGTACAACACGTTTAAACAAATTAAGGTCTTCATGATGTAACGTCTCGCTTTTCTGAGCAAGATAGTTCTCCTTACTAAATAATATCTCATATTCGCCCTTTACAAAATGAGAAATCTCAAGATAATCGCGCTTAATATCATAATCGACAAATATCTCATTTATATTTTCTGTCAGGAACTTAATCTTCTCAATCTGAAGAGCAAGCTGCTCCTCCTTTTCATTAAGTTTAGATACAACGTCCTCATGCTCAGTCACATCAATAATAAGTATCTTTGTACACTTATGGTTTGTTTCGCTGTCCACATACACTTCACCATAACAATTTACAGCGATACCCCTTCCATCCTTACACAATATTTTATGATTGATATATGCTTCCCCTACCTCCTGGAAGGAATAAAGCATCTTAGTGTATTCCTCTCGGTCTTCTTCTGGAACTAAATCAAAGATAGTCATACTATTCTTTTGAACATCTTCCCATTCATATCCGGTGATAGCCGAAAATCCTTCATCAATCTTAATTATCTTTCCTGTAAGTTCATTATCCATATGATATTTTGCATATTTCACGTCTCTAATCATCGTTACACCTACATTACAATTTTTGCCCCAGATACAAAAGTAGTTGCCCCATCCACCACAGACCGGCAACCACTTTTAAACTTCCTTTTATCCCTCTGTAAGCCTTCTACACGAACTATCCCCTAATCCGTCTAATCTTCGCTACTTACAAATGGTATTATAGCATCAAACGAAAGTATAACAAGGGGTTTTCTTACACTTTCAACTTTTTATCATTTTAATTAGTGTATTGCAATACACTTTCTCTATTGATTTTACCATAAATATCTATTATAATACTCTTATAATTTAGTCTTTGTTATATTAGAAACGGAGGAAATAATGAGCTCAAATTATGATATCGCAAAACGTTTAAAGCTATTAATGAAAATCGAAGGAATAACCATATCTGAACTAGCGGCAAAAGCTGATATATCAGAAGATACAATTAAAGCTATCAGAAGCGGTAAAACACAAAACCCTAGTCTCTACGTTCTAACAGCTATAGCAGATGCCTTTTCTTGTACTCTCGATAATTTAGTAGGTCGAATTCCTAAGGAAGTGGATGAAGCAAACCTTTTAAGAAAATGGCGAAGCTTAGATAATCATGGACGAAAAATCACTATGCTTCTTATTGATGATGAATTAGCAAAACAACCCCTCCTAACCACACGTATGCGTCAATTTATATACTACTGTTCTTCATCTTATCTTGGAAATGGTGCATTATTTGATATGTCTAGAGCTGAATATACCGATATTCCAGCTAACTATATGAAAGAAGCTGATTTTGGTTATAAGATAACTAGCGACAGCTATATACCTAACTTTTTCCCAGAAGATATAATAGCAATAAAAAAGCGACCTCCTGAACCTCAGGAAATCGCTTGTTATTGGAAAGATAACGTAATCTATATCCGCAAATATGTACTTATAAATGGTACTCCGCGCTATGTGCCAATAAATGCCGTAAACAATGAAATCGAATTAAAGAAAATTTCCGATTATACTTGTCTTGGCACTGTAATCGGCATAATTCGTCAATCAATTTAACCAACGAATTCGGCTACACATCTTCTATATGCTGCTACTGGATCTTCAGCTGCTGTAATAGGTCTTCCTACTACAATATAGTCAGAACCAATCTCCTTAGCCTTTGCTGGTGTAGTTACTCTAACCTGATCACCTATATCACCATCAGCAAAACGTACACCTGGTGTAACTGTTATAAAGTTGCTACCACATGTCTCATGAACTTTACCTGCTTCAAGTGGAGAACATACAATTCCGTCAAGTCCTGAATCTGCTGCATTCTTAGCATAATGCATAACAACCTCATCTATTGGTCTATCAATAAGGAGATCTTCCTTCATTCTCTCTTCACTTGTAGATGTAAGCTGTGTTACAGCTATAAGAAGTGGTCTTGTACCATCTTCTCTTGTAAGCCCCTCAAGAGCAGCCTCCATCATAGCCTTTGTACCAGCTGCGTGTAAATTACACATATCTACATCAAGATTTGAAAGTACATTCATAGACTTCTTAACTGTATTTGGAATATCATGGAGCTTAAGATCAAGGAAAATCTTATGTCCCATCTTCTTTATTTCTTTAACAATAGCTGGACCTTCAGCATAGAAAAGCTCCATACCAATCTTTACATAAGGCTTCTCATCCTTAAATTTTGATAAAAAGCTAACAACCTCATCCTTGCTGCTAAAGTCACATGCTACAATAACATCCTTACCCATACTATTTTTTCCTTTCATAATTAATAATATATTATTTGTTTTTCCATGTAGATGGCATAAACAAAAGTAACATCGGGAATATCTCCAATCTGCCAATAAGCATATCTATTGTCAAAACAATCTTTGATATTGGCGAGAAGATATTAAAGCAATCTGTAGGACCTACTTCACCAAAACCCGGGCCTATATTATTTAAGGTTGCCGCTACTGCAGTAAAGTTTGTCTCAAAATCAAAATTGTCTATTGAAACTATTATAAACGAAAAAACATATATTGCAATATAAACAAGAAAATAAATACTAACCATTCTAGTTGTATCATCTGATATTGCTTTTCCATCCATCTTAGTTATCTTTACCCTCTGTGGATGAATAAGTTTCTTTACTTCCTTCGCTAAAGCCTTAAAACCTATTACAAATCTACTAATCTTTATTCCACCTGCTGTACTTCCTGCACAACCACCAACAAACATAACTAATAGCAGAATTCCTTTTGCAAAAGATGGCCATACCTCATAATCAATAGTACTATAACCTGTTGTAGTCATAAGTGATGCTACCTGAAATGCTGAATGGCGGATAGCATCTCCCATATTTCCAACTACTTCTACTACATTCCATACCACCAAGATTACCGCTGATATATACGCAACAAAATACCAGCGTACTTCTTCCATCTTTAGTGCTTGTCCTATTTTTCTAAATATAATCAAATAATAAAAACTAAAGTTAACACCGAAAATGAACATAAATATGGTTATTATCCACTGTTGAGCGTTTGTACAACTTCCAATACTATCTGAAACAACGCCAAAGCCACCTGTTCCCGCAGTTCCAAAAGTATGACATAAATTTTCAAACACTGGCATGCCCGATATGTGAAGCGCTATAAACATTATCACTGTTAAAGCCATATATATACCATATAAAATGATAGCAGTTTGTTTCATCTTTGGCACTAGTTTTCCTACATTGGAACCAGAACTCTCCGCTCTAAGAAGATGCATATTACTTCCACCTGCCATAGGAATAATCGCCATAATAAAAACGATAACTCCCATTCCGCCAATCCAATGGGAAAAGCTACGCCACATAAGCATACATTTTGATAAATCTTCTACTCTTGTCAAAATAGATGCACCGGTAGTAGTAAATCCTGATACTATCTCAAAAACTGCATCCACCATATTTGGTATTTCTCCACTTACAACAAAAGGTATAGCACCTACTATACTAATCATTATCCAACTAAGAGATACCACTACAAAGCCTTCCCTTGCATAAAAACGCTTGTCCTTAGGCTTTTTCCATGATAATGCAAAACCTATCATCAAAGAAGCTATAGCCGTAAGTAAAAAATACACACCTGCCTTTTCACCATATATAACAGCAACCAGAAACGGTACTAACATAAATAAAGCCAGGAACATCATAACTTTGCCTAAAATATATAAAACAATTTTATTATTCATAATCTCATTCCCTCATTATGCTTTATTAACAGCTAATATATCATCTATATCTCTAAGACCTGTATTTGTAGTAACTACAATAACTCCATCCCCTGGCATAAGCATATCCTGACCCGATGGTGTAATAATCTTACCTTTCCTAGAAATACAACATACCAACAAATTATTTTTTAAATTAAGCTCAAATAAACTTTTTTCAATTACTTTTGCATTTTTTGTAACTCTAAATTCCAAAGCTTCTACTTGTCCATCATATAATCTATGTAAAGTCTGAACTTTACTTCCATATGAATTCTGCATAGCTCTTACATATCTAATAATATAGGCTGCAGTAATCGCCTTAGCAGAAATAACTGTATCCATATTAAGATCCCCTAAGACTTCTCCAAAGTTAAGCTTATCTACTCTAGTCATTGTTTTACATTTGCCAACTTTTTTAGCATACATAGTTAACAGTATATTTTCTTCATCTAAAGGTGTAAGTGCCGCCATAGCATCTATATCTGTAATACCCTCTGATAGTAATAAATCCTTATCTATACAAGAACCATTAATAACCATAGCATTTGGCAATAACTCGCTTAACTCTTCGCATCTAACTTTATTTTCTTCTATTATTTTTACACTTACTCCAGTTTTTTGAAGCTGTTTAGCTAAATAAAAGCTTGTTGTACCGCCACCTGCAATTATCACCGACTTAATTGGCGAGCTCTTAATCTTCATCTTCTTAAAGAACGCATTTGACTCTTCTACAGGTAATATAAGAGATATAATATCTCCTTCTTTAAGCACAAAATCACCATTTGGAATTGTTATTTCTTTAGCTCTATCTACAATGCAGACAAGAGTTCTCTTACCTGCTACACTAGACATATCCTTGATAGCAAGTCCATCAAGTGGAGAATCCTTTGTTACTGCCACCTTAATAAGCGTAACACGTCCTTTAACAAAAGTTTCAACCTCTAAGGCCGATGGATACTGAATAAGTCTAGACATTTCTGCTGCTGCAGTCATCTCCGGATTAATAGCCATAGATAAGCCCAGTTCTTCCTTAAGAAAACTTACTTCAAAGTCGTACTCTGGCTTTCTAACTCTAGCTATTGTCTTACAATTACCAGCCTTCTTAGCTATAAGACAGCATAACATATTGATTTCGTCACTTTCTGTAACCGAAATCAACAAATCCGCTTCCTTGATACCTGCTTCAATCTGTGTTGCATAGCTGGTTCCATTTCCTTGCAAACAGAATACATCCATATTAGATGATACCCTTGCAAGCTTATCCTCATCCTTGTCTATCAAACAAATATCGTGTCCTTCTTTTGTCAATTGCTCAGTTAGTACATAACCAACTTTTCCGCATCCTACTATGATTATTCTCATTACG
>JAFOCU010000463.1 GCA_017381055.1 Lachnospiraceae bacterium | reverse complement strand
GACATATCATCAGCATCCATTCTAGCTATATACTTTCCTCTTGCTTTCTCTATACACATATTAAGCGAAAATGCCAAGCCCTTATTCTCTTTTGCATCTATTATTATGATTCTATCATCCAAACTCGCTAACCTTTTTATAGACTCTGTGACTTCTTTTACTGAGCCATCATTATAGATAATAAATTCAAACTCTGTTTCTGTCTGTTCCAATATAGACTTAACTGCTGTATGTAATTGTTCTTCATCATACTGATTATAGACACCCATAATCACCGATATCTTCTTATCATACATATTTTCACCTCTTATCCGCTATAAAAAAAGATTCATACACCTTTCTCATAACAGCTTCCGAATGAGCTCTACTAAATCTTTTTGCTGTTTCCTTTGCATTGCTACCCATCATCATTCTCATGTCTGATGAACTTTGTAACTTTAATATAGCCTCTACATACTCTCTAGGTTTATTCTGTCTACATACTATTCCATTATAACCGTCGATCATATACTCCTTTGTTCCTCTATTCTCGCTAGAGATAACTGGTACGCCACTTGCCATAGCTTCTAGCGCAGACATACCTAATCCCTCTCTTATAGAAGGAAATAAAAAGCAATCCGCTTCCTTTAATATTTCTCTTGGTTTCGAAGTATATCCTCTTAGCTTCACGTAATCATTTAAGTTCTTTTTAGTAATATACTTCTCCAACTTCTTTTCATAATGTCCTTTGCCATATATATCATAAAATACTTCTATTCCAGCATCAATCAACTTCTTTACAGCTTTAATTGCAACCTTATGATTTTTATTCTTATTTAACTCTGATATAGAGACAAGTTTCATAAGTTCTTTATCTCTACATTTATAGCTATTCTCATCATTCATAAAGAATTCATCTAAGCCCACGCCCGGAATCTTATACACATTACCACCTTCACGTAGCTTAAAGTTTTTAGCTCGCTCATAGTCTTCATTGTTTATAGTTATAAGTCCATCTGTGCATTTTGCCATAAACCGCTCTATAGGATAATATATACACCAATTACTCATAGGTCCTCCCTTATAAAAATGAAAACCATGTGCTGTATATATTACCTTTGGTTTTTTCTTACTTCTATTTGCAGCCATTCTAGCTATCACCCCACCTACCGGGGTATGACAATGAACCAAATCTATTTTTTCTCTATCTATTATATTCCTAACCTCTTTATATACCTTATAATTTTTCAATATACTAAGAGGACTCTTAACCATCGGCACATTATGCTGTATTATCCCATGTCTTTTATAAAAGTCTTCTTCTACATAATATACATTATTATCAAAATTCGCAGCATAATGGATTTCGCATCCTTTATCTTGAAGTATTCTCACATCATTCATCTCAAACTGTGATACAAATCCTCCAACCGTGGTAACAAACAATACTTTCTTCATATGTTGTTCCCCTATCACTTTACAACCATCTATTACTATTCTTCTATATCTGAAGGTGGAGTAGTTGTCTCTTCCTCTGACGGTTGCTCAGGTGTTGGTGTGTTAGTTTCTGTTGGACTAGTTGGTGTTGTAGTCTCTTCTTCACTTGAACTATCACCTACTGTTGTATCATTTTGAGTATCATTATCTCCCCCAGATGTTTGAGATTCTTCAGGTGTTGTATTATCATTTCCATCTCCTACACCCTGATTATCATCTCCGCTATTTCCGTTATCTGTAGTATTGTTATTTCCATTATCTACATCATTATTACCACTTGATGATGTTGTGCCATTCTCATTCTTTTTCGAAGTTGTTGTTTCTTCTTCATCCTTCTTGTTTGAACTAAATGTACTATTATTTTTATTACTTGTAGTACTTACTGGTCTCTGTAGTGTAACTGTTGTAGTCGGTCTTACGTTGTCTCCATTATTTACGTCTATATTATCGTCACTGTCCGCCACATATGTATTTATATCTAGCTGCTTACCGTTTATATAGCATACTCTTCCGTTATATGCCACTTTATACCAACCACTCACACTATCTTCCCCAATTACAAGAACACTTTCCTGTGCCTTCACACTACCAACTATTGTTCCTTCATTTGCTGGCTTATTCATTATATTTGCATTAGATAATACTTTTACTACTCGCTCTTTTTCATTTCCATTTATAGCTGCTTGCAGTTCTAAGTTTACATTTATTTGTTCTTTTTCTATATATGATGTATTATGCTTTACCTGCTGTTCTAAACTATTATATAAATCATTACTATTCTTCTCGCCACATCCTGCCAATGTAGTTATGGCTAAACATATCGCTCCCGATAATAATATTTGACCCTGCCAGCGGCTGAGCTTTTTGTGCATCATGGCGGGGAGGATCATCAGGCCCATGACCAGCAGCATCACGGGGATGTCGAACACCAGGCTCAGGTTCAGGCCGGTATCG
>JAFOCU010000462.1 GCA_017381055.1 Lachnospiraceae bacterium | reverse complement strand
GCCAAAACTACTCCTGCAATCACTAATGCAATTACAATTATAGATATATAATATATAAGCATACGCTACCTCCGGCCTGATAAAACACGTCGCTTAAAACATATTATCGAATATGCTTTGCAATCTCCTCTAATAAAACTTCACTTTTAGCTGGTTTCAATATATAACCTGCTGGCTGTAAGGCTAACACTGCATTAATATGTGCTGAATCCTTAACACCTGTTAGAAAAATAACTGGTACATCCTTAACCTCATCCAACTCTCTAAGCATCTGAAGCGCCATTTTTCCATCACATATAGGCATTTCATAATCCAAAAGAATCAAATCTGGTATTTTCTTCCCTAACATTGTCATAGCCTTCATAGCTGATGTAGCCATTTCTACATCATATGTATCCTTTAATAATTCATTTAACATTCTTAATTGGAAAGAATTATCATCAATTGCTAATATACATTTTTTCTCTCTATTATTTTCCACAACAACTTTCTTATCGGCATCATACTCTAATCCAAGCATATTACATACAGCTTGAACAAGTTTATCAAGCTCTACTGGCATTACTAATGCTCTGAACTTACTTAAGTCTCCAAAAGCATTTGCCCCAACATTCTCTTGAGAAGTCTCAATACTTATAAGCGGAATATCTTTATAATTACTTCTAATTTCTTCAATAAATGTGTTTTTATCTTCCATATCAAAAGTATTTAAGATAAAAAAGTCTGGATGGCTAAGCTTTAATACACTATGCATTACTGATATATTATCAACACATACTTGAACGCTAAAGTTCTTTGCCAAATAATTGTTCATTTCCTCGAAACTTTCATTAAATTTTCCAATTAGAAACACTTTTTTCATATGCAATCTCCTATAATTCTCTTATTCTTTGAATTGTATCTATTGCTTTTTCATTATCTAGCTGTAATATTTCTGTCGCAAGCTTATCAACTAATATCTGTAATCCCTCATTATATTTATACTTTTTCATCTCTATGCACATAGCATCTACACTATCCATATTACCATTTTTTAAAGACTGTTCCAACATATCTAGAAAATCTTTTTCAATAAATTCTTTCTGACCTTCATCTTCTTTTGGATATATACCCATAATTCTTTCTCTATGCTTCTCAATCTGACACATTAAAAGCGGGTGAATAGCACGAATACAATTATAATCCTTATCTATAGTTGCAAGTTCCTGAAGTCTTGCAAGCTTAGAAAGTAGCAATGCTCCAACAGATGCTGCGCTACTCTTTAACCCATGAACCTCAATTCTATACTCATGCAAAGTATCTGGAACAGATATATTTTCATATAAACTGCTAAGCTTTTGTTTAAGAACATCTAAAGAATCTCCAAAATCCTTTAATATATTAATCAAAAGCGCTTCATCTCTTAAAATATTAAGGGCATACTCAAAGTCAAATTCATCTAACATCGGTAATTCCTTTATATTCGAATCAGCTTCCCTACAATCACAATTTTCAACTAACTCCTTAGGCAAGTAATTAAGAATTAATTCTTCTAATTCTTCAAGCATTATTGGTTTAGAAATAAAATCATCAAAACCTTCTTCCATATATTTCTCTTTATCACCTATAATAGCATTAGCTGTAAGCATAATAATTGGTGTATCCTTATTCAGCCCCTCAGCTTTTATAACACGGAAAGTATCTATACCATCCATACCTGGCATCATATGATCCAAAAAGACCATATCCACCTTTTCTTTTCTAAGTATATCAATACACTCCTGCCCACTCTCAGCTTCACATATATTTATCATAGTATGCTTAAGCAAACTCTTGAATACCTTCAAGTTTAATTTATTGTCATCTACAACAAGTATTTTTCCTTGTGGGGCAACAAATGCTGCTTTTGTGGACTCATCTTCACTTATATCACTGACATCTTCTTTATAGTCACCAATTGGTGTAATATCAACTACATTCTGTTTAATCTCAAAAGAGAACTCACTCCCCTTTTCATATTCACTTTCAATCTGGAGTTGACTATTCATAAGATTAAGATACTGCCTTGCTATATTTAAGCCAAGTCCTGTTCCCTCGATATTTCTATTTCGAGATACATCCACTCTCTGGAAAGCATTATAGATTTTCTCCTTATCCTCTTCTTTTATGCCTATTCCAGTATCCTTAACAGAATATGTAACCTTAGCACAGTTATCTTCTATCGCACATGTTACCTTCAATGTAACACTTCCTTTATTTGTATACTTAATAGCATTCGTTAAAAGATTAAGAACAACCTGTCTAATTCTTTTACCATCACCCAAAAGCATACTTGGGATATTTTTATCAATGTCAAACACAAGAGAAAGTCCCTTATCTGCTGCTCTCATATTTGTCATATTATATAACTCATTTATCAAACTCTTCATGCTGTATTTAGCATCTATAATCTCTACTATACCAGACTCTATCTTAGATGCGTCGAGTATTTCATTAATAATACTAAGAAGGGTCATTGAAGAATCCTTTACATCATGAGCATACTTTTTTATTGTCTGCTCCTTACTTTCTCTTAGTATCATCTCATTCATGCCTATCACTGCATTAACAGGCGTTCTAATCTCATGGGACATCTTAGCTAAGAATTGCGTTTTAATCTGATTTGCATTCTCTGCCTCTTCCTTTGCTCTTCTTAACTCATCCGTAAGCTTAGCCTTCTCAATACTTCCACTTACAATTCTATATAAATTGTTAAACACATATGCATAAGCCACATAGATAAGACATCTAGGTACGACAAAGAATAATGCAAGTGTATACATAGGATTATCATTAACATTTACAAGCGAAAATAATCCATTTGCAATATAGCTTTCAAGATTTCCCCTTGTAAGAAGTGCCATATTTGCATCACAAACACCCAAATAATATCCTCCATAAACAGTTACAATTGTACTAATAACTGTTAAAATATATAGGTATGGTATAACTCTCTTAGATGAATATAATGTAGCATATAACAATGGAATAAGTGTAACCAATACAACATGGTAGGTCAAACTAACACACATTATTGTGTGCACCACAACTACCGTAAGTAAAAGAAAATACTTTATCTTCACATTTGATAAATCTCTTCCCTTAAGTGACAACACTAATATCAAATAGATAATCATTGCAGGAACATAGCCTGTTTTCATTATCTTTTGATCTACAACGAATATATTTAGTACATTCAACACAAACGCAATAGTATATATAAACACAGTTACACTAAAACATTTCAATACATATTTATTTGCTATACATTCTCTATTATCTATATACGCGGATATATCATAATAATTCGACTTAGATTCGTCCATCCCACTTCCTCCATTTTTTCACGCCCCAAACATACCTTATATTTTACACTATTTTCTCCATATTTTCAACTATTTCATCATTTATGTCAGCTTTATTTTTTGCTTTTCTTATATACAAAAATGTGATACATTATTTTCATAGGTTTTCGTTTTAGAACAACATAAGAAAAAGGAGGCTATTAAGCAATGGCAAAAACAATTGAAGAAATCATGAACCTAATCAAGGAAAACAATGTTCAGATGATTGACTTTAAAATCGTAGATATAAACGGTCAATATCGTCATGTTACAATTCCAGCAGAACAGTTTTCCGAAGAAACATTAATTGACGGTATCGGTTTTGACGCATCTAACTACGGATATGCTGTAGTAGAAAAAAGCGATATGGTGTTTATTCCAGACTTAGAAACTGCGAATATCGATCCATTCTGCGCAATTCCTACTCTTTCATTAACAGGAAATGCGATGGTAATCGATTATCCTAACAATAGACCGTTAGACCAATATCCTCGTAACATCGTACTCGCAGCAGAACAATATATGAAGGATACTGGAATAGCTGATACAATGTTAATTCTACCTGAATTCGAATTCCATTTATTTGATAACGTAGGTTGGTCTGTTCAGCCTAACAAAATAAGCATGCATATCGATGCATCTCAAGCCTATTGGAACAGTGACACTGAAGGCTTAGGCTGCATTGTACCACATCAAAAGGCCTACCATGTTTCAAAACCTTTTGATACATCTTATGAATGCCGTTCAGAAATGTGTCTTGAAATGCAAAAAGCTGGTATTCCTATAAAATATCATCATCCTGAGGTAGGTGCTGCAGGACAGTTCGAAATAGAGCCTATGCTTGGCCAAATGTCAAAAATGGCTGACGCTACAATGATGATAAAATACATCATTCATAACGTAGCATTAAAATACGGCAAAACCGCTACTTTCATGCCAAAGCCTGTATATGGCGAAGCAGGAAATGGTATGCATGTACATATGCTATTACTTAAAGATGGCGAACCTGTTTTCTCTGATGACAACGGTTATTCACACTTAAGTCAGACTGCACACTATTTTATGGGCGGTTTATTAAAGCATATCTCTTCTTTATGCGCATTAACAAATCCTAGTACAAACTCATTCAAGAGATTAGTTCCTGGATTTGAAGCACCTGTAACTGTTGGTTACGCTACATCTAACAGAAGTGCTGTTATTCGTATTCCAGCTTACGCTAAAACACCTGCATTAAGACGATTTGAGATCAGAAATCCGGATGCAACATGTAATCCTTACCTTTGCTACGCAGCAATACTTATGGCTGGTCTAGATGGTGTAATAAATAAGATTGATCCACACGAGAATGGTTGGGGACCATACGATATGAATCTTTACTCATTATCAGACGAGGAAAAAGCTAAGCTTTCTTCCCTCCCAACATCCCTTGATCAAGCATTAGATGCTTTAGAAAAAGATCATGACTACCTTACAGCTGGTGGCGTATTCCCAGAGCATCTTATTAAGAATTTCATTGCAAACAAGAGAAAGGAATGCCTACAGATGGCAGCAATTCCTCATCCAGCAGAATTTGAAAGATATTTTAATCTATAAAAACAATATAAAAAGGAGGTTGTTATCAACAACCTCCTATATTTTTTTATGAATCTTATAATAAATCAAAGAGCTTCTGCTTCTCAGCTTCGAATTCAGCCTCAGTTAAGATACCTGTATTCTTCATAATCATAAGCTTCTTAATACGCTTCTCAAATGCAACCATATCATCAATTGGTTCATCCTTAACGGCTGCTACTTGCTTTTCTTTCTCAGCCTTCTCTGCTGCCGCCTTCTCTGCTGCTGCCTTCTCTGCT
>JAFOCU010000461.1 GCA_017381055.1 Lachnospiraceae bacterium | reverse complement strand
ATTCTTAGCGGAGTGTTTTCACTATGTTGTATATGCTCCTTATACATCAGACATGCCGCTGCATCTCCGAGAGTTAGGAATCTGTCATACTCTTCATTCATTGTATAACAGTTACCTGGGAACGACCCTACGAACAACTCCAATTGATTGTAGGCTTGTTTGGATATATGGATACCCAAACGGCTGAAACTATTTTCCAAGTGGTTGGTACACTTTTGAATATCAGTATCTTCAGGCACAGAGACAATTAAGTTGAAATGAGTGTATGTCAACTGTTTGTTCTCACGAGCTACAACCTCTTGGACTTTCTTAATGTCTTCAACCGCCATTTGATTACTAGGGTTAGGAATACTAGCATGGCGGTTTTTCTTCTTGTCGAGCATCGATAGTTCTCTCTTCTGATTTGGGAGATATACTATCTGATTATAGATGACTGTATCTGCATGAGGTATGCTGTCAATCACTGATAATAGATCAACTGGCATACTCACATTATTTACCTCGATATTGGTATATGGTCGGATAATAGAGGGTAGATTGGTATGATCAACATCGATAAGGCTATAAACCTTTGCTGTTCTACCTCCCATTGAGATAGTCTCGCCATCAACTTTGTAGTTTGACATAGAGATAATCTTATCCTTAAAGTTCATTGCAAAATATCTGTCGACATACTCACTAGCCTCTGTTTTAGACAAGTAACGGACATGAAGTCCGGCATCTCTGAGCTGGTCATGTACTTTTCGTACTTTTACAAGGAATTCTTTCCACTTCTTATTGTCATATGAGAATAGACGACTCCCTTTAGATTCCTGTGTTATTGTCAGATAACAAGTACTTTCGGTGTAGTTACGTCCATTGAAATACTTGAAGTATGATTCTGATAGAAATTCGTGATTGATTCCGCTTTCGTCGTTGAATTGCTTCCTAACAAAGATGTCCTGTTTATGAATGGCATAGCCCTCACCAAGCGTCTGCATAATAGCTGTCAATGCCTGAGTGAACTCATAGTATGCATCTATGTTTGCCGAATATTTCTGTACTGGATTATTAACCTTAAGGATAGCAGAGTATTCTCCTTTCTTCGTATAGAGTACACCAATGCCATCATTGTCTTCTACAGAATAATAGATATCCTGGAAGATATGCTTGCGTTTACCTCCAGTACCGAATGCATACACAGAAATTGCCATTCCTATGCAGAGAGCTGTGAATATGAGTATGATATATAAAACCATCAGTTAGAAATAAATAGGGGTAGGTCAACTGTTATGTCAACCTACCCACGTTCAACATTAAATTAGCCATGTATTAGCCATGGTTTCTTTCTTAAATCTTCTTTGAATAGGCATATATGTAGATGCCCTTTTTGTTCTGTTTCGTGTGTAGGCCTTTCCTTTGCTTTAATAAGATGAGTCCAATTCCAATTACTAATGCTGTAGCCAGAAATATCAGTCCTAATATAAACCCTACGATACAGTAGCCGATAATGAATCCTGCTATGGCTGCACCAATGGTTCCTGCTGCCCAGTAAATATATCTTCCTTGAATACCCATAAATTCAAGGGGTCTTTGCAACCCCTTGAAAATAGGGTAATCAGGATAGGACTCTTTTCTATCCTTACTCATGAAACCTTAGGTTTAGCCTCCAATGCCGAAGAAAAGAGGAAGAGCCTGAGCCGCAGCAATAAGGAAGATACAAGCACCAACGACCATCATGATCTTCTTCTTGACATCCTGTTCCTCGTTGTTCATGGCGATGTAAACCGAAATTGCACCCACTACGGCTACAACACCGGCAATTGCATAACACAACTTGACAACGATAGGAACATACTTAGCGATCTCCTCGGCTACAGTGGTCAATGCTCCTGTACCTGCCGAATAGTCTCCAGCTGTAGTCTGAGCATAGACTGAGCCTACACCACACAACAACATAATGGCCAATGCCTTCAAGTTCTTAGAGGCTGCCATCTTCTTAAAAAAGCTTTTTACTTTCTGATACATAAGATTTTAATTAAAAGTGAAACAATAAGTTTATAACTACCAGATTCTATATCCAAAGAAAGCAGGGAAGACAATTGAAGCACTAATGATAAAGAGTATAGCTCCGACTAACATCATAATGGCTTTCTTTACACCGTCTTCGCCAATATTCATTTTTATTGTTATCTGAAGAGCTGATATGATACCAACTACTGTAGCCAATGCATAGCAGATGTATAAGACATAAAGCATCATTGTGACTACATAGTCGTGCATGGAGGCAAGAGCATCAGCACCCCAACTATAATTAACACCTCCACATTTGGCATATACACTCATTGGTATTATGCCAAGCATCATGATAAGCAAGCATGGTTTTAATATGGTTAACTTCATAATTCATTGATTACCTTTTTCCAATCCAGCTCTGTATCATCATCAATATGACCTCCATTAATTAAGGCCAACTGTAGTTTTTCATCTGTGCAAGGATTTGACATAAATGACTCAACGGTATCCATAGTTTCATCTATCTGTGATTTAATCTCAGCAATTGGAGATGGACTATCAGTGGATGACTCTGGATTTTCATCGAGAGTTGGGGCATTCTCTTGTTCCAAGTATTCGGTAGTGTAATCTTCCTCTCCAATGCTGAAACCTGAGTCGCTTTCTGACACCTGTACACCTTCATCAGGGTCATCTGTCACCGAAAACACCTCTACATCATTTTTACCGTCTTTCTTCTTTCCGTAAAGGTCCTGCATAATCATTACTGCAAAGTAGATGATGTATGCCACCGTGAGAGCAATTGCGAATATAAAGTATGAACTCATCTTTTGAAGTATGATATTTAATTATGATTAAAGTTTGATGCAAAGGAAAGGCTTAAATATGATTTATCGAAATAATCTTCTTAAAAACCGCTCTGAAAGGGGCGATTTTGTTTGAAATATTATAAATCATACTTTAATATCATACTTTGAGAAAAAGGGCAATAAAAAAGGACGACCTTTTGAGTCGCCCTAAATCTGATGTTGATGCGTTTTATTTCTTTTTTCCTAATAAATAGTCGTTGAGATCCTTGTATTCCTGGTACCTTACAGACTCATCAAAGACTCTATGGTCATATAAACCTCTGATTGTCTCTACAGTCTTTTGTCCTGCTGTGTCATTATCCAAATAACAATGGAT
>JAFOCU010000460.1 GCA_017381055.1 Lachnospiraceae bacterium | reverse complement strand
AGCGCTTAATACTTTATCACAAAGGGGTGTCCTCTTTCTATGTCTTTATTTAATTTTCCGAATAAAATTTTACGCTAGCACTTATGAATAAAGCAATTATTACTTTTTTTATCATAAATAAACCAACATTTTGAATCAAAATAATAATCATAATGTTGGTTTATCTTTTATTTTATATAGTACCAGTTACAGTCAACACACTTACTCCTGGTTCTACTATCCACTCTCCTGTAATAGGATCCTGTGTATAAGTCGCCTGTGGTACAGTAATCTGGCCTGGCACAGTCTCAAATTCACCTGTTAATTCAGAGTACGAATAATTTGCTGGTGTCGCCCATGTTGTACCATTAAATACAACTGTAAGATCTGTAAGAATCGGATTAAACAAGTCTGTAATAGTTACATTATCTGTAGCTACAGCTGTAGTATTTCCAATATTCTGAATTGTAAAGGTATAAGTTAACCTACCATTTTCTGTAACAGAAGTAGGAGATATCGTCTTAGTAATAGTAAGTCGCGCTCCATTTTCTGGCGTTACATTTTCTGTTACTGTAATTTCTGTCGCTCCGTTTCCACTTATAATTGCTGTATTTGTAACCACTCCACCCACATCTAAAGGTGCATACTCATTAACTCTTGTCACATAAATGATTGTAGCCACCCCGTTTGCCGGAACTGTTATTCCACTTATAACAAGGGGTGGTCCTACCGAAACTGCTGGTGTTGTCTGTAATACTCCGTTTAAATAATACTGCACGCTACCTACCACATAATCTAATGGAACTAAAGTTCCCGCCCCAAAAGGATATTCTCCAAGATTATCTGTTAAAGATATTCCCGTAAAAGTAATTGCTCCTGAATTAACTATATTAACTACATAAGTTATTTCTGAACCTTGACTGTAGGTATCAATTACAGCTGTTTTTGTAGCTGATAAAACCTCAACCAATTCTCCTACTGTAATATTTGAATTAATAACATTTCCATTATATCTTAAGGTTGCTTGATTTGTAAAAGTTGCCATATTTCCCTCCTAGTTTTAATTAAAGACAATATATGCCTCTAATACATAATATGCAGCAACTTTAATTTAGGTAATGTTTTATATTGCCAATTCCCTACCTGTATAAATATACTCTACTTTCTCACCCATATATTTTTTTATTAGCTCATAACCAATCATTCCTGTACAATGTCCAGTATACAGCTTCTTTACACCATTCTTCTCAAGATATTTCGCCATCTCCTCTATCTCGTTTTCCGAAAAAGTGCAAATCTCTTTTTCTCCAGATTTTCCTTTCATATGAAGACCACCTATAAATGCAGCAACTTCTTTGTCCTGTCCGAAATACTCTTTTACCTCATCTATAATGTTCACTATACCACTATGAGAACAACTATTAAATATAACAAGACCAGCCTCTGTATCAAATACCAAACTAAGCTCATGGTTAAAATCATCTGGTGTATACTCACCTTCAACTTTCTTATATAGCTTAGCTCGTGCTCCTATCTTCTCTAATTCACCACAATCCTTATGTGGTATCAAATACATTCCTTCAGCAAGCTTTGTAACTTCATCTAGTAATACAAAATTTTCCTTATACGCAGGATATACATCTTTAGGTACTCCTATAGGATGTATGCTTCCTCCCGATGCAGAATAATAATCATCCGTGATAGTTTTCATAGCATATATTCTTTTATCTGGATTTTGTCTTAAATACTCTGCAAAACCACCTGAATGATCATAATGCCCATGAGATAAAACACAAAACTCTGCCTTACTTATATCCACGTCCATCTTTTCCGCATTATCTATAAATGTAGATGTAGTGCCTGCATCAAGTAATATTTTTTTGTCGTTATATTCTATAAATATGCTTAAACCATGTTCAGCTATTAGATTTGAATTTGTTGTGTTTTCTATTAGAATTTGAATTTTCATAATCGTCTCCTATATAAACAAATATATCGCTTTCTTTTCCATATATTATTATATTACACCATCAAAATGATTGTTTGTAAACAATAAAAAACCATCAGAATGATGGTTTTTTATAAAATAATATATATTAAATTTATACCTCACTATATACGTACAGCAAACTCCATAGCAAGCTTTGAAAAGAAATCCTTTTCATCAAACTTCACTTCATCACTTAGGCTTCTCTCATTCCATTCTGTTCCATCCAAACAATCTGCTGTATAGAAAAACTGAAATAATTCTTTCTCTCTAAAAGCTGTTACTGCCGCCAATGCTGAGCACTCCATTTCAACGCATATACATCCCTGCTCTTTTCTCTTTTCCATCTTACTTCTTGTCTCACGATAAAAAGCATCT
>JAFOCU010000459.1 GCA_017381055.1 Lachnospiraceae bacterium | reverse complement strand
GAGATGCTAATCAGTGTACTCTATTTGCGCTAGGTATATCCCCTTATATGATTGCGTCTATTTTTATTCAGGTGATAATGTCTTTTCGCAGTGCGGAATATAAGCAAAGAACTTCGCCTATAAAAATTAATAAATTAACAATGCAAATCACATTACTTATAGCAATATTTATGGCATGCGTTAAGGTGATGGACATTAACTTTGCTGTAACAGGTAAAAGATTAATTCTTGCGCAATTAGTTGCGTCAATTGAGATGATTGCTGGTGCAATGTTGATTTTATATTTGTGTTCTAGAAATAAAAAATACGGTATAGGAGGTCAAACGGCTATAATATTTGTTAACATAGTTGATGGTATCTTAGATACGGTATCTGTGAATATGGGGAAACAATTATTAGTTCCTATAATTGTTTCGTTAGTTGTTATGCTTGTTATCATTATAATGGAAAGCTCTGAGCTTAGAAGAGCGGTACAAAGAATTTCAATTCATAATATATATGCAGATAAGAATTATATGGCTATTAAGTTGAATCCTATCGGGGTTATGCCAGCTATGTTTTCTACAGCGTTTTTTATGATACCGCAATTTATAGCTAAGGTATTAGGATATATTTTTTATAATAATAAATATATGGTTAAGCTTAGTGAAAATATGATACTTACTAGACCGTTAGGTGTTGGTGTGTATATTTTTGTTTTATATGTTTTAACAGTATTTTTCTCAAGAATTATGCTTAATCCTAAGGAGATAACTGAAAGTTATCTAAAGAGTGGAGATAGTTTGCAGGATATACACGCAGGAGCAGATACAAAAAGATATTTATCAAAAGTTATAACTAGCTTAGGAATGATAAGTGCTACGGTTATGAGTATTTGTCTTGGAGTTCCGCTGTTGTTACAGATGAAGGGAATTATAGATAGTTCATTAGTTATGTTACCGTCTTCTATAATGATGCTTACTGGCATAGGTAGTAACTTATATGCGGAGATGGTTGCTATAAAGAATTTAGAGGGATATAAAAGGTTTATTTAGGAGGAAAAATGCTATATTTTATTCCAGCATGGTATAAACAGAATAGTTGGAGAGAAAGTGAGCAGAATTGGTATTCGGTTCGTACCCGTACAGAGTTTGATGATACAGTAAAGCATGTGCAGCTGTTTCATAGAAGTAAGGTATACCCATATCAGATTATGCTTCTTAGCTATGCACCAAATTTTAGACATTTTCTTCACAGACAGAGTATTTTTCATGCACCATATTGGTCTTGTTTTGATGCTATACAAGAGGTGGAGAGAAAGAAGGTTTCACTGTTTTCTTTCCATAACTTAAACTGGCCAAAACACATAGAATTCGTATACACACCTTTTGTTATAGTTGCTATGCTAAATGGTCAGAAGTATGCTCAGATAGAGTTTGGTGAAGATGGCAATATGATACAGATTGATATATACAAGGATGGGGCTTTGCAGCGAAGAAACATATATGATGATAGAGGCTTTGTATCTTCTACCATAATATATGATGAAAGGGGAATGGTATATCAGGATTATCTTACGGACAAGGGTATATGGAAGATAAGAGAGTATCAGGACGGTCATGTGGAGATTAATTCAAAGAGTGACACATATTTGATTAAAGATAAGAATCAGGAAACTGTAAGAAAGTTTAAGAAAAATGTATACGAAAGCATAAGTGAGGTAATATGCGAGGTTACGGCTACGTATGTACAGCGTATGAGTGATAACGATATATTATGTGTTGCAATGCATCAGTTAAATAATGATATATTAAATAAGGTATTGAATCATAAGAGGTGTATTTTTTCGTTCTATGAGAAGAGATATGATATCTTACGCGAGGCTTTATCTAAGGATTTGATGAAGAAGGCAGCTTATGTTATAACGGATTATCAGAATAATTATGAGGCTATTAAAAAGATGACTAAGGGCCGAATGGATAGAGTGGTAAATATTACACCTTTTGATTCTAGAGTTGATTTTGGTATTAGTTCCCAGTTAAATGTTCAAAAAATAATGGTTCCTGTTGATGGAATTGGAGAGGAAAGTTTTGAACAATTGATTCGTTATTTGGGAGAATATCTATTCAAAAATAAGGATGCTCAGATACATTTATTTACTAGAAGACCAGGTAATAAGAGAAAGAATGATTTATTGCAAATGACAAGGCAGTATATAAAGAAGTATGGTTATAGTGAAGAGTGGGCGTTAGATGAAAATCAGAATAAAAAGCCTACAGATTTGCTTAATGATACAGAATATATTCCTACTAGATTCTTTGTGGAGCAGTGTGTAGATGAGTTATCGGTTAGTAAATGTATACGAGAGCAAAGAATTGTAGTAGATATGAGAAGTGAAACGGAATTGTATTTACGAATCACAGGTATTAGTGTAGGTATTCCGCAGATTGTATATGCTCAGACAGAATTTGTTGAAGATGGAAAAAATGGTATGCTTATAAAGGAGTTTAGAAAGCTACCAGAGGCTATAGGGTTTTATCTAGATAGCCTTAAGAATTGGAATGATGCGATGGTGTATTCTTATGAATTAGGTAAGAATTATACAACAGAAGTATTGATAGATAAATGGAAAGAGGTTATTGAATTTGTCGAAAGAAATTAAGGTATTACAATTAGGAGAGAGAGACTGGAGAGATATCTACAGGATGCCGCCTAATTTAAAGTATGATTTTTTTGAAAAATTTAATAAAGAAAAAAGCCGTTTTTATGATGTGGTATTCATAGATAAGGAGCTTGATGATGAAGAGGTAGAGGCGTTGTATGATGTGACAAAGGCTTATGCCTTATTTGTAGTTGATGATTTATTTATGAGTAAGACCATGAAACTTTTTTTTAGAAATAGAATGGGAAAGTATATCTCTAAGAGGGATATACAGCAGTTTTTTGATACAGAAATTAGGAATTT
>JAFOCU010000059.1 GCA_017381055.1 Lachnospiraceae bacterium | reverse complement strand
GAGAATGAGCTACACAACAACTCAAATATCAGGTAGAACAAGATAGTTTATTCTTTGGAGTATGAATCCTAAATAAAACATGATTTGACCATGTAACAAAGACTAATACTTGGAGAGCTATCAATCCACTTTCTTGGATACCTGATCCATTACCAACTCAGACATGACAGTTTGACTGAAAGAATTATAGATTTCATGGATTTTGTATGCTTACAAATATCCACGATGTAAAGGATAAATACGATAAAGCAGCTATCAATAGATGGTTTGCTAAGCAATACAACATGGAAGATACTCTTACTAGAGAAGCATATCAGAATAAAGCAGGTACTTGACCAATAATAGTAGATGAAATAGAAGATAATTTCGCATTAGATATCTACACTCACTACACGATTATAGACTGAAAGAAATGGAAGTTTGTACTTAGTGCAGATATGACAGAGATATTCTACCAAGAGAAATTAAAGCCTGTAACAAAGGAAGAAAAACTAGATGAAAGTCTGATTCCTCGACCTATTATGTTGAACTACTACGATCCTGTAAGATGAAATCCATTTGGAACTTCAATATGTGATAAGGTAGAAGATAAACAAAATGCTAAATCTATCTTAGCAAATCTCTCACTCATGAAAGCCAAGAGAGAAGCTACATGATGAGACTTCCTTGTAAACTCTAGACTGATAAAGAACAAGGAGGAGCTACAGAAGAAGACACGAGACCAAAGATACTTATTCATAGATGAAAACGAGATAGGAACACAGCCAATACAGAATGCAATGTATGAGCTACCACAGAGTCAGATTAAAGCTGATGTATGGAACATGATGTCATGGCTAGATAATGAAGCTAAATACGATTCAAAGATAGACTCATTACAGCAATGAATAATGCCTGATAAGTCTATGACAAAAGCAGAAAGCCAACAAATCCAAGCTAATGCTAATATGCAGTTATCAGTAAAGAATACAGTAAAACAACGATTCTATAGAGATTACTATTTCCAACGATGGAGATGATATCTAGAGAATTTCAGAGATAGCGAAGAAAAATGGGTATTACTTAATGCTGATTTTGCATGGACAGGTAAGAGTTTATCAAGAGACCAATTTGTAACGAAGCAGATGCCTTACATAATGGTATGAGCTACAGAAGATATCAATGCTATAAGTGAGAAAGACAAAAATAACTTAATGATGTTGTATCCAATAATAACAAATGATCCTGAAATTAAACCTGTAAACAAAGCGATATTCAAGAGATTATACCTTAGAGCAGTCTGACTTAAACCTAATACTATCAATTCGATATTTGATTACACACCACAAGAGAAACTAGCAATGGATTATGTATGAATGGTAAACATGAACTACAAGCCAACTAGCTTATTCAAGAGAACAGATATCGATTATTATACTGTACGACTATATATGCAGAAAGCAGAAGATGGAGAGCTTAAAGAAGAAATTATCCAAAAGCTACAATGATTATTACTAGAGTTATGAGAACAACCTACAATGCAGATGTGAAACGAAATGGCTAATAGTGCAGCAAATATCATGATGGCTCAAGCTCAGCCTAGTAAAGATGAACTAATTACTAGAGATACAGTCAATTTAAATTCTAATGTAATGTAATGGCAGAAAAAATGATAAAGCTCGATGACTTATTAAAGTCTAGAGGATGGGAGAAAATGAAAGAGCTAATCAAGAATAGACAGATAGCTCTAGCAAACAAGATAGTCTATGGAGACTGTATGGATATAGCAGACAGCAATATAACTCAGTCAGATTTATTAAGAGCTGAAATGAGATGTCTTGCATGGGTAGTAGAAAAGCTACCAACACAAATGATAGAAAATCCTGACTATAAAGCAGAAGAAGATATCGAAGAAATGGAAGACCAAGAAAGAGCAGAGATAATCGAGGGTATGTTCAAACAAGAAGTTTAGTTTTATAACCTAATCACATAAGGATGAAAGTAAAAGTAAGCAAGAGTTATTCTAAACCAACTTCTGAATCTATGAAAGATTACAAGAAAGGTAGAGACTGATTCTCAATGGTTAAGAAAACTTATAGTGTAAAATTCCCTAAATGTAAGTAGTGGAACTGAAAGGAATCAGCAGTAAAGAGAGCCACATTCCCAAGAGGTTTAATACCTAACATATTCGCAGTTTGTAGGTTTATGCAACAACAAATCTACTTTAGCTACGGTTATGATGCTTTATTACTAACCAATTATTATCATGCCTGAAGAAGAAACTTTAGACACAACTCCTATTGAGGAGTGAGAAGACTGAGAGGAGCTTGATTACAAAGCCTTGTATGAAAAGGAAAAGGAAAGAGCAGACAAACGACAGTCAAGATTTAAGAGTGCTAAGGCACAAGAAAAAGAGAAAGCTCAATACCAAATCGATGATAGCTACATCGATAAAAAGGTAAAAGAGGAACTATTCTTTGAAAAGAACTCTACAGCTAGTGAGTTTAGGGATGAAGTCAAGAAAATCCAATCACAGTATACATGAATGGATGCCAAGACTGCATTTGAGTTATATCTAGCT
>JAFOCU010000458.1 GCA_017381055.1 Lachnospiraceae bacterium | reverse complement strand
TTCAAGAACCGCACGTTCCGCATACTCAGGTTTGTTTTTACGGCCATTAGGCAATTTTTCCCAACCCTTCTTTGTGTTTGATTTTACAAAGTTCATAGCTTCACGAAGCAACATTAGTACATTGCCAGTAAACTCTGCATCATTGATAGCATCGCCTTTTGCTTTTCCATCCCATCGAGTACAATACAAACGAGACTGCCACATAGGACAATCATCGGCAAACAAAGCACCTGCATTCGTGAGATTTCCTGAATTGGTAACAAGCCCAAACGACAGAAGATATTTCTTATTCCATTCCTGGCTTGTTCGAGTTTTGAATGTGTTAGCCAAGATAGTAAAGGCATAATCTTCTGCTTTATAGTCCGTATGAAGAGAGTCGTATGTTTTATTTGAACCCTTCAAAACCAGACGCACCATCTGTTCTGCTGTTGCAGGTAAGCTTTCATCACCTATACGAATAAAAGCCACACGCTGACCATCACCAACATAATAATAGGGTGTGTAGCTACCTGCACAAACTTTGAGTTGCAAGATTTCATGACCGTTTATCTCTTGCGGAATCATTTCAACATCAGGAAGTGGATCCATATAATCACGGATTTTACAGCTGATGGATTCACAAACGTACTGTACGTCATCCAACCCCTTAACAATACCATCATTATCAATACCAAAGAACAGGGAGCCACCTAATCCATTGGCAAAAGCACTTACACTCTTCAACCAACTTTTAGGTTTCTTCTCTTCAAGCATCAACTTAAAATCGTATGCCGTACACTCGCTTATCAATTTTTCTAATTCCATATATGATATAGTCAATCGTTATATTGCTAAGATTTCTAAACTATTATTTGCAAAGGTACTAAAGAATAATCAAAATTAAGAAGATTCAGACGAAATAACGTTAAACAGTACACAAATAGCTTTTAATCCTTATTTTTTCAAATAACAAAGAGATGAATATAATAGAGATAAGAACATCCAATATAAGGTTTTCTATAGAATAACTTGGATAATTTTAGACTTAATTGAAACTATAAAGATCTACTCAAGACAAACAAGCATGGGGCTCTCTCATTATGAGAACCCCAATTTATTGCAAAATTACAGATTTTATTTAAAATTATCTCATTTTTGGCAAATAAATCGTTGTCTTATAACATTTTTAGAACTTTTGCTATAGGTATTCTCTGTTTGGTTTCCTCAATTGGCACAAAGCAAATAGATATGTGATTCTTGTAATTAACTGACTTATAGTATGAGTTAAGTTTTGGGATTCTCATAATGAGAGATTCCCTCTAATGGTATAGATAATTTGTAAAATTTATAAGACAACAAATAATATTATGGATTTAAGTATGTGCTGCAGTATTTTGATCAGGGTTAAGAATAAGCTATCTGTTGCTTTGATAATGCTCTCTGGGATTTTGCTGCTTTCTTCTTGTGACCCAGTTAACACAGTATCTGATCCACATTTTACAGACGATGGATATTGTCTAGACTCTATTAAAGAGTCTTTCTCTGTAGAAAAACCTTCTGCTCTCGGATTTTATGTTGAGGTTAGTGGTAGCATGAATGGTTTCTTTAGATCCAATAAAGCAACTCGATTTAAGAAGGACGTATGGTCAATAGTGTCCAATTTTGGAGGTAATGATGTTAGCATACTTTCTAATGCAGGTACTGTTGCAGGTACATATTCTGTAAACGATTTTAGGGCAAAAATGAATTCTGGTGCTTTTGTGAGCAATCAAGAAACACTTGTTCCTACTATGCTTAAATCTATTCTAGAGAATCTAAGGTTTGATGAGGGACAGTGCGCTGTTCTAATTTCAGATATGAAGTATAGCCCTGAAAAACAAAAGGATGTCAAGGTTTTGCTTACACAATATCAAACAGACATTCGCAATGTAATTGGCAAGTTTCCTGGATTGGCGGTTAGCTTAATCATGGCCAAATCGGATTTTTTAGCCGCTAATGGAAGTACACTTACAGAAGATTCCCCTTATTATTTTTTGATTCTTGGAAAGGATAAAAATGTTGCTTTCATGAGAAACAGCATTGCTACACTCTTGGAAGACTATGGTGATTACGGTGATTGTATTGAAACTGGATTTGACTACAAAGCTCCAATTTATTCGTTTGGTATTCCAGACAATGCTCTTCAATTTGTTGACCAACCTACATTTACAAACTTTGATGTTCAGTATTCTGATACTTGTAAAGTGGTATTAAATATTGACTTAAGCAACTTCCGCTGGTTAATTACTAACGAAGATGCTTTCAAAGAAAGTCTTGCTGTAAAATCATGTTACGGCTCATCAGTAAGCATAGGAAGGGTTTCTATTGACGTAAACAATCATTTCAACAAAGAATTGAAGAGAAAAGCAACCGCGAAAGTAGAACTTAAAATTTACAACATGTTCACTGAATCAGATGTCATTGAATGGACCTTAAACCATCCAGACTACTCTGTTACGCTTGACTTCACTAATATAATGTCTGCAACAGCAGAGAATGATTACACAGGGTCATTCTCTGTTGATAGATTTGTATCTGGTGTATTCAATGCAATTCAGAATCACTGGGATGAAACACCAAATAGAATATTAATATCTAAAATAAAGCAATAATTATGGGAATGCTTAATTTGTATGATTGGGGGTTGCCAAATCAGGCTGAGCACCTGGTTAGGTATAAGGATAATGAGCCTCTTTACAATATGGCTCGATCTCTTTGGAATAGCCTTGACTCTGCTAGTATGTATTTTCTTGCTACAGCCATTGCTGTTGCTTTTGTAGTTGTTTGCTATTATTATTATGGCTACAACAAACTTCCAGGAAGAAAATACAGAATACGCCATTGGGTAATCTGGTTAGTAATAACAGCTGTCGTTACGATAGGGTTAACAATGATTTTAGGCAATGCGATGGTTTCGTCAACTCTCAAAGAACAAGTTGGTTTCATATTGAGGATATCATTAATAAATGGGTTATACGCATCTGCTATCTATTTTATAACATCATTTATTATCTGTAATTTACCTGTATCAACTAATGCGTACAGATTCCTTAAATTAGGCAAATAGTTATGGCAAAAGTTTTTGTTTTTTGTATAGGTGGCACAGGGCTTCGCGTAATGAAGTCTGTTGTGATGATGGCAGCTGCTGGCATGAGAACTAGCGGCTATGATATTGTTCCTGTTATAATAGATCCCCATGTTGATTTGGAAGAGAACACCATCCTTACCACAACAATTGGAGACTATATCAAAGTGTATAAAAATGCGACTACAGACAGAGCACAACAGTTATCTGCCCCATCTGGCTTCTTTAATACTAAGATTATAAGATTGGAAGATCTCGACAATCAGCAAAATAGTGTAAGTACTAGCATGGCTGAGAAAAAGACATTCGGACAATATCTAAATGTCGGCAAACTGGCGAATAATGACGTGAATAAATTCTTGATTCAGACATTATATTCACAGGAGAATCTTAACAATAGTCTTTCGGTTGGCTTTAAGGGTAACCCCAATGTAGGCACAGTGGTTCTCAACGAAATGATAAGCGGTGCAGATTGGTACGATGCATTCCGCAGACACTGCGAAAAGGGAGATAGGATATTCATCATCAGTTCAATATTTGGTGGAACTGGCGCATCTGGTTATCCACTTCTTGAGAAAAAGATTAGGGACGACCAAGCCCATCCTCAGGTACAGAGTGCTGTTATGGGAGCAGCAACAGTGTTGCCATACTACTCTCTTGATGACCCAACGACCTCAGGAAGTGACATTGATTCATCAAACTTCTATACAAAGACAAAGGCTGCGCTTAGTTATTATGAGAAGAGCGTTAAGTCTGACTTCCTTTATTATGTGGGCGAACAAAGCTTAAGAGCAAATTATAAGAACAATGAAAAAGAACAGAAAGATACGGCACACCTTGTTGAGTTAGTTGCTGCATCTGCACTTTTTGATTTCTTAGGCAGACCGGCTCCAGATACTCCACAAGCAATGACTAGGGCAATACGTGAAAATGCTGATGCCCTAGATATGTCCTCTTTGGGCGAAGGTTATAAACCTATGGTCAAAGATATTGCTAATATGATGATTTTTAATCTGCTTTTGGATATCCTACCAACAGAAAGACGATTTCCACTGAAGAAAACGAGAGGTTTGAATAAAGATTTCTACCAAGACCAACCTTTTGGGGCTCTTAAAACTTTTGTAAATCAATACCATAATTGGTATGTAGAACTCTCTGAAAACAATAGAGGTTTTTCACCGCTTAATAAAATACTCAAAGGTGAAAAGCTTTCAAATATTGTGAAAGGAATCACCTTGAAAGCAAAGGATGAATCATACTATCTTCTTAAGATGATTGAAGCTGGTAACAAGAAGGACAAAACCGAGCACGATAATACATTGAGATATTTGCTTGATTTTGCATACGAGGGAATAACTGAATATACCAAAACCATCTAAGACATAAGGCTATGAGCAGTGTAGATTTAAATATTATTCAAAGGGGTGCTGCATCAGATTTTAATTGGACTGCTGGTCCAGGACGTATAACAGCTGCAGATTTAGGAAATATCGGTGAACAAAGAACTGATAATGGTGGAGCATTGAATGCCCTTCCGACCCCATTTGCAAGATTCTATATTTTTAAAGAAGCATTTAGAAGAGTCTTAGAAGAGAGAAATAATCCATCTAAACAGGCTGGACGTGCATATGAGCGTCTTGTTTCTAACTGTCTTGACGTATTCGAACTGCTGTATAACAAAAATTATCATGAAAATTTATGGCAAGGCACAGGTCTTAAGATTGTTATTAAAGAGTGGAATTACAGCGATGATTTGAAAACCCTTAAAACTGCTGTGCCAATTCTAGGTACTGCAATCGAGAGCTACTTTAATGATGACTTAGGAGAAAAGAAACTCTTTTTCATTATTCTTGAACAAGACGGTAAAGAATACCTTCTTGCAACAAGTTCTCCATTTACAGGTTTCATTACTCCACCTGACATGGATTTGAAAGAAGTCAAGGATGACGAGAAAGGTGGATCTGCAAGAAAGATGATTTTTGTCGGTGAGAATTATCATACACTCAAGCCTATTTACAGAGAAAGCTCAGGCAAATACTTCCAAGATATTCAGCTTTTTGACAAACGTCCTGCAGCCTTCAAAAATTATATGTATAATTTCTTGTTTGGCAACGGAGATACCCTTGATGCAAAATACAATGAGCTCAGAGACTATATTCAATCATTCCAATCGGACCCTGAAATTAAGTCTAATTGGGAAGCTACCTCGTTAAGTCCGATTTTTAGTAACGACAATAGTGCTATTGAGGTCAACGGCGTTAATGTGATGACGAGCAAGGACCTAAAATCTTTGAATTATTTTTCTGAGGCTATTATCAAGGTTCCGTATAGATTGTCATCTAGCAAATTCCAGACAATGGAGTTTGTAAACGAAAATTCTAAAAGAGACTACGATTATCTCATACCTCTCTCATCACAGGCATTCGAAGTAATCGGAAAAGGAGATTTAACAGCAGTTTGTCAAGAGAAGAACAAGGCTGTAGAAGTTATATTCAAACATAACGGCGAAGAATTTAAAAAGACATATCGCGCAGAGACCTCTGCTGTAAAAAGTGGCGAAGGTGTAATTATATCTCTTGATACAGCAAAAGTTAACTTTGATTTAGCACTATTCCCTAATGTCTTATCAACAAAGACAGAGGAGAATAATTATTTCAAGGTGCTTGTTTCTGCTTTTGATGGTAATGATAGAAGAACATTTACTGCGAATAATATCAGTTTGGATTTCTATCGAGATTGTGAAGGTAAATTTCAGATTATAGAAACAGCAACCGATAATACATTTGATAGTGGTGTTAAACCTGCATTTGTCCGCTCACAGCAGGGATTAAATATAGATTGCGGATCTAAATTTTATGAAGTATTCAATACAAATTTTGATGCAGTTCTTGCTACTGTGACGATTGACAGCAAAGACTATACATTTGCATTATTCCCCATTTGGGATATAGCGGTACAGTCTGATAAGGTGTTTGAATACGCAATAGACTTTGGTACATCAAATACATATATCTCCCGTAAGGAGAAAGGCGAAATGAACGAGCCGCAGCAACTTACTATGGATAAGCCAATAGTAAGCTACTTGCACGACAAGGCTGGTTCCACTCAGCAGAATCCTGTTCTATGTTGGGAGAATAATACTCCTGATGTATTTAAGACTGCATTCAAGACTGAGTTTGTGCCACCATACATTGACGGTAAAGCGTATAGATTCCCTATCAGAACAGCTTTGTGTTTTACAGGGGAGGACGCTTCTAAACTTTCACTCTTTGATAACAGCAATATTGCCTTCTTCTACGAAAAGAGCAAGCCTGCTGCTAATCAAAGAATTATCACAAACATCAAATGGTCTTCTGATGAAAAATGTCTCAGAGTATTTATTCGTGAGTTGTTGCTGATTATCAAGGCTGACATTCTTCAGGAAAATGGTATTATTTCTAAGACAGGAGTGATTTGGTTTAGACCACTCAGCTTCAAAGAAACCGAGAGAGCTACCTTTGAAAAGATTTGGACCGAAGAAGCAAAATATATCCTTAATATTGAATCGACAAAAGAGCAGATTAAGTGCTATACTGAATCTGAGGCGCCATATTACTACTTCAACGCTAAAGATGAATACAAGAGCGTTGAGTCTGTTGCAATCGTAGATATTGGAGGAGGATCTACTGATTTCGTATATTTCCAGAAAGGAGAGCCTAAAATTGCAAACTCTGTACACTTTGGTTGTGATGTTATGTGGGGCAACGCATTCGATAAATTCAAGAACTCAAAAAAGAATGGTATCTACAATAAATATAAGGATACAATCGGATTTGATACTGATTCATTGAAGAGTCTAAATTCTCACATGATTTCTAACAATGAGAGTACAACTCAGGATATCATCAACTTTTGGATTAGCAACAATGTTGAAACAAAGATTGCAGATAAACTGAGAAATGACTTTGCTTTTGCTTTCGCATATCATTTTACAGCAACAGTATACTATCTGGCTTCTATGCTCAATGCTAAAAAGTTAAGCTATCCTAGAACTATAACATTCAGTGGCAATGGTAGCCGTTATATAGATCAGTATATTACTTCAAACGAGACTCTCCTTACCGAGATTACACACTTAGTAATGTCTAGAGTCTTTGGAAAAGAGATTAACGACATTCAGCTTGTACTTCCTGAAATACGCAAGGAAAGTACTTGCTATGGTGGATTATATCACAAGGAAGGCGCTCAGCAGCCTATATCTGTAGTGTATTATGGAGATGGTTCAGAATACGAATGTGAAGATGTGAATGAACTTGTAAGCAAATACAAGACTGATATCAAGACAAATGTTATCAGCCAGATTAAGGCTATGAATAATGTCTACAAAGAAGTACTCGGTCTATTAATTAGAAAAGGCGCTGTGAGTGGACAAATCGTAGCTGATAAAGTTCTCGAACTTGTGAATGATGGCATTGCTGATGTCCTGGATTCAAAGTTACAGACAGAAATTATTGATGTGTATTCTGGACAAGAACAATATAACGATACATTATTCTTTATCCCTGTAACAGATGCATTATTACAATTAACCAATTATAAGGCTTAATCATTGATGGAACAAATATATCTTTTCTTGGATAGTAATCCGTTGATTTCTATCATATTCTTTGCAATTTTGCAGTTGTGGGTATTTATCCCAACACTGCGAAAGCTTAGTAAATTCAAAAACTTTTTCCCTGACTCTCAAAAATGGGAGGTAGAAAAAGGTGAGACAGGTTATTCAATAATGATTGGTAACTCATCTAATAAACTTAATGAGTTAGTCAACGAAATTAACGAATACTTGGCAAAGAATGAGGGTACAACTGATTTTGGAATTATCAAAGATAAAGTTCAGAATAGGCTTGAAGCTTTGTATGAGGATGCAACTTCAAAAGTATCATTTCCAACTTATTTGGGTTTGATGGGTACATTTTTTGGTGTTTGGATTGGCCTTCAAAGTTTCAAAATTGGCGTTGATAAAGCAGGTGTGTCAGATGAAATTGTATCTGCATTGATTGGTGGTATTATCGTATCAATGGTAACGAGCCTTATAGGCTTAGTCCTTATGATGTGGGGAAATGCGACTGCAGCAAATGTACTTAAAAAAGTTGAAGAGGATAAAAATAATTTTTTCGACTTTATTCAGGTCAAGTTGATGCCAGTGCTAGGTACTAGTATGGTCTCTGCACTTAATAAATTGCATAGAACAATAAACACTTTCGAACCAGCATTCAAGGGTGTTATTGGGGATTTTAAAGATGCTTTTAATGAATGTACAGAAACATTAAGAGATTCTTTTGGCGATAAAGTAAGACTTTTAACCGATGCTGTTGAGACTATGGGTGACAATATGTCTCTAATCAATGAAAATGTAAGAATGCAAGATCAGTTACTTAAGACAATGAAGCAGAGGGAAACGTTGAAAACTTTGGATAGTTTCATTACTGCATCTGAAAAATTCGACTCAGTATCAACTTCAATTGCCAAGTTGTCTGACATAAAAGAACAAATAGCAGATTCTTCTATTAAACTTATTGATGCACAATCCAAATTCATTGAACAGATGAGTGTTCCTGAAAGAGTATTCGAAAAGATTAATACAATTCTTAATCGTATTGTTACATTTGAAGAATCTCTTAATGCGCTTGGAATAAGTATCGCTCAGACTCAATTGCTTGGTAATAGCCAAATGAATCTTATTCAAGAACAGATAACTGCTATTCAGAAGAAAACAGATCTTGCTGTATCATATCAAGAACTTGCAGACGATGAGTTAAAAGTCATATATGAGGCTCAAACAAAAGCAATCAAACAGTTGAACGAAAAATATTGTACAGCTATTGATAATCATGGAGATGACTTTGCATCAGCCATGAATGATTTTAAGTCTGCATACGAAGTTATTGTAAAGGAATGTATGTCTGCTGTAGAGGCAAAACGTGATGAATATATTGCTGAAATACGTAAATCAATAGACCTTGAGGCTCAAAATAAGTATTTATCTAATTTGGGAAAAATACCAGAGCTAATTGAGCTTCTTTCATCTATACAAGCTGATGTAAAGACACAGCCAGAAGTTTCTGAAAAAGTTTCAAAAGTATTGGGACAGCTTGAAGGTGTAAAACAAGCATTAGATTCAATGAACAAAAAGATCGCTACATCTTCTGAAAATATTAAACAACCAAATGATGTTTCAGAAAAGCCGAGCATTTGGTCGATATTTGGCAGTAAGAAATAAGAATTATGAAGCAAAGAAATAAAGATTCATTTTGGCCCACATATGTGGATATTATGACCACTTTATTTGCAATTATGGTGGTCCTCTTTGCTGTTTCTTATAGTAGGTTCAGAATCAAAGAAGAGGAGCTAAAGAAAATAGTTAATAAATATGAGGAGATTCAATCTATATACAAAGTTGTAGAAAATATTGACCCTACATACTTTGAGTTCAATCCTCAATTTGTTAAGCACATCTTCCGTATACAGGTAACATATCAAAAAGGCAAGTTTAGTCTTTATGAACTAGAGGAAGACAAAACCAATATCATAGTTGCAAACGAACTAAGAAAACAGATTGTTGATGCAGGAAAAGAAATTCAGAATACAATAACCTCGTTACAAAACAACAAGTCCATCAAACAGGATATTAAATATCTTGTTGTAATCGAGGGACAAGCATCTGCTGATGGATACTACACAAATGAACATTACAATAATGATGTACTAAGTTACCAAAGAGCACTAGCATTACATAGATTTTGGAAAGAAGAGGCTGCTATAGATTTCTCGAATATGGATAAGTGTGAATTGGTAATCAGTGGTAGTGGAGAAGGTGGTGTGCCTAGATTTACAGAAGAGGACTATAAACAAAGTTCTGAATATGTCGTTGGCCAAGAAATAAAGAAGAGCGACTACGAAAAATTCAATCAGCGATTCTTGATACATATAGTTCCTATAATTGGTAATATCAAAATGAATGATTAAAAAATCTATATTGTACTTCATCCCTTGTATTCTTTCTCTCACTTTCGTATGCGGATGTATCAATTATACGAATACTGAAACAAAGGATTCTGTTCACACCTTAGTGATAGAGGAGAATCAAGAGAAGGAATCTATATCTGCATATGCAGACTATAGAAAGCCGACGAAAGACGTATCACAGGAAAACAATGCGACAGCGTCAATTGATACTCCAACAAAAATAAAGGAGAAAGAATATCCTACAATCTCGTATGCTGGATATGAGGTTATGTATAATCCCAAATACAAAATTCCAAAATGGGTCAAATATGAACTCATGTCCACCGAAACAGACGGACCATATTCAAGAAAAGGTCTTAATTTCTGTCAAGATCCATCTGCAAACCTTCCACAAGCTGACGACTATGATTATAAAAATTCAGGATGGTCGAAAGGTCACATGGCTCCCGCAGCTGATTTCAAATGGAGTCGTCAAGCAATGATTGAGACTTTCTACTATACAAACTGTTGTCCTCAGAATCAGTCACTGAACTCAGGTCAATGGAATACTCTCGAAAAGAAGGTAAGAGAGTGGGCTAATCGATATGGCTGTGTTACTGTAGTAACTGGGCCTCTTGTATGGAATAATGAATATGGGGCTATAGGAAATAATAAAGTTGTTGTACCAGATGCATTCTTTAAAGCTATTTTTGCAGGAGGACAAACTATAGCCTTTGTTATGTACAACCATAATAACAATGAGAATATGCAAAAGTGTGCGATGAGCGTAGATGACCTAGAGACTATTTCAGGGATTGATTTCTTTTCGGAACTTGATGATGACCTTGAAGCAGACATAGAATCCACATATAACTTGAAAAACTGGGGATTGTAATTTTACATTAAAACTCTGTATAAAAAACAACGGGAACTTTATGGTATCAATTCATAAGGTTCCCGTCATTGTATATCTGATTATCAGAGTAATATCTTCTACATTTCGGTTCAAGCGTGGTGCTGAAAGCTTATCTTAACAGTGAGGTTCTGGAATACCCGTGGGATAAAATAAGCAACAACCCCACGCCACAACCCATACAGGTATGACGCGAGAAGATGTTCGCTTACTCTCTTCCCAATGCAATTTTCCAGATTTCACCGTGAGAATAAACTTACACTTTCCGTGTTTAATTAGTATGTAATTACAAAATTAACAAACTTTATTTGCTTTGGCAAATTTATTAGAATACTATTGATACGATTATTGCAAAAAAAGCAGACACCCAGTGGATGTCTGCTCTATCTATACTCCTTGCGGAGTGTTTCGCAAAATTACTCTGCGCTCTCAGCTACAACTGACAAAGCTACAGTAGCCTTAACCTCGCGGTGAAGCTTAACTGTTGCAGTGTACTCACCTACAGTCTTGAT
>JAFOCU010000058.1 GCA_017381055.1 Lachnospiraceae bacterium | reverse complement strand
GATATCAGCTGATGACTTATAGCTGTCATCTTCACCATACTTAGTTCTTAAGAACTCTTCACCTGCCTGGAAGAATGGAATACCTGCTGATGTAAAGTAAATGCCTGCTGCCATCTTATTGATTTTTGCAATATTTTCTTTACGATCAAATGCATCATTTGGTACGCCTTTGCCATACTTCTTAACTGCTGCTACAGTCTCTTCCATCTCTGTTTCTACAGACATAAGAAGCTTATCATATAATGTAAAATTATCATGAGCTGATACATATGTTATACGATTTGGTAATACCATATCCTTCTTTAAATCTTCAACAAATTCACTAGCACCTTCTACAGTACTATTGATATATGCTGGCTCATCAGCCTCAAATACACTACCCTTGATAGCATCTCTTATAG
Source organism: Lachnospiraceae bacterium (assembly GCA_017381055.1). Taxonomy (GTDB): domain Bacteria; phylum Bacillota; class Clostridia; order Lachnospirales; family Lachnospiraceae; genus SVEL01. The sequence continues at coordinate 5,452 of JAFOCU010000058.1, read as the reverse complement.
AATCACTAAAGATAAATATACCATCGTTAAGGTGCTCTGCATTAGCTGTTGTAGCTGGAATGAATCCTTCTGCCATAGCTGTAGGACCTGCCATCCATGGTTCTCCATAAAGAAGAATCTTATCACCATTTGGGAGTTCATTTAATGCAGCTCTTATAGCATTCATTGTCTCTGTATCATGAATACCCATTAAATCAAATCTAAAACCGTCAATATGATATTCCTTAGCCCAGTAAAGAATTGAATTAACCATAAACTTTCTATACATCTCGTGCTCACTAGCTGTTTCATTACCACAACCTGAAGCATTTGAGAAATCACCATTCTCATCAATTCTATGATAATAATATGGTGCTGTATGATGAAGTGGGTTATCTGTGCGGAATGTATGATTGTAAACAACATCCATTACTACACCAATACCAGCCTTATGAAGACCCATTACTAACTGCTTCATCTCATTAATACGAACTGTTCCATCAAAAGGATTTGTTGAATAATATCCTTCAGGAACATTGTATAACATAGGATCATAACCCCAGTTAAACTGATCTGCTGGATTATAATATGCCTCTGCTTCATCTACTGAACCAGAATCTGCTATAGGAAGTAAATGCACATATGTTACACCTAAATGCTTTAAGTAATTTACACAAGTTGGATACTTCTCACCATTCTCTGCCACATAATAAGTATCATCCTCTGTAAATGCTATATACTTGCCACGCTTATCAGCTGATACACCAGATTTCTCATCATATGAGAAATCCTTAACATGTGTTTCATAGATAACAGCCTCTTCTATTGGAATAGAAGGTTTCTCATCCTTATCCCAACCTGCTGGATTTGTTTTTGACAAATCAACTACCATAGAACGTAAGCTATTTGCTCCACATGCTACACAGTATGGATCTGCTGTCTCCACTGACTCACCATCTGTTTCAATTACATATGTGTAAAATTTCCCATGAAGGTCACCTAAATCATTAACCTCACAAACAAACACACTCTTGTCGCCCTTTGTCATAGCCTTTGTAGCTATTAACTTATCTCCCTCTTCTTTTGGAGTTCCTTTTTCATATATATTTACACTAATCTTATCTGCAACAGGTGCCCACACCTTAAATACAGCGCCACCTTCTTTATAAGTTGCTCCAAGATCATTGCCCTCATATATATTCTCATTTATAAATTCTGCTGATTCATATAATTTCTTTAATTCTAAACTACTCTTCATACAAGCTGACTCCTTGTCTCCGTGTTTTTGTATATTCACTATTGTAAACACCTTTTATTAATTGTTATCAATAGCTTCCAAAGCTTCGTACACTCTTAAAATCTCACCTACGCTCCAAGCCTGTGCAAAACATCCCTTAGAATCTGTTGGAGTAAGGCCATCATATATCTCTGAAATATGACCGATACATCCCTCTCTAAGTGTAGCTGTGATTCCTTCAAGCTGACGATACAATACCTTAGCTGCTGCACGTTTATCCTCAGCCCACTTAAGGTATGCCATATAATATCCGCCTAATGGGAAGCCCCATACAGTTCCCTGATGGTAAGCCATATCTCTCTCCTCCATAGGACCGATATATACTGGATGAAATTCTTCATCCTTTGGCGATAAGCTTCTTAAACCTACTGGTGTATAAAGCTCTTCAAATACTTTCTTAATAACACCATCTGCCTGCTCCTTGTTAAGCATTGAATACGGCATAGATGCTGCCCAAATCTGATTACATCTAATCTGGCAATCAGCCTTTGTTCCCGAAGCTAAATCCTTAAGGCAATTTTCTTTCTCATTCCAGAATTCCTTAATAAAGCTTTCCTTAACTTTAGCTGCAAGTGTCTTGTAATCAGCAACCTTCTTATCCTCTGGAAGACCTAAAAGTTCTGAGAACTGTTCAGCTATCATAAGACCATTATACCAGTATGCATTAATCTCAACAGGCTTTCCATGACGTGGTGTAGGTAAAATATCATTTACACGAACATCCATCCATGTAAGCTGTTCTAAATCACTACCAGCCATAATAAGACCGTCTGTATCCATCTTAATATGGAAATCTGTACCTTCTTTATACCAGTGGATAATCTCATTGATAGTTGGCATAGCCTCTTCAACAAATTCCTTATCTCCACTAGCCTTGTAGTACTCATATACAGCATTGATAAAAAGTAATGCCGCATCTACAGTATTATACATAGGTGCATCTGCGCCTTCTGGGAAAAGATTAGGCATGATACCCTTTCTACAATACTTCATAAATGTTCTAAGAATACACTTTGCAGTATCATACTGCTTAGTTGAAATAGTACAACCACCAAGAGCAATCATAGTATCTCTTCCCCAATCCTCGAAGAATGGGAAACCAGCTAAAATAGATTTGCCCTTTGTAGACTCTCTGTAAGTGATATATGCGTCAGCACCTCTTACTAAGCACTTAGCTGTCTCATCCTTTAAGCCAGCTGTCTTAATAAGTTCATCCTGTCTAGCTATTTCATCTGTAAATAAATCATTAATATTTTCTTTAGCATCAACTGTACTATATACAACATAATGCTCACCGTCTCCATCAAATGTAAGAGTATGGTTATAGAAAGCATATCCTTCGCTATTTCTTCCATCTCTCTCATCATATGCATAATAGAAATCTTCAATTTTCTTTGTAGCATATGAAGAAACTTCAGCATCTGTTGTAAACTTTAATGTAATACCTTCACTCTTTATTGTATTGTCTATAAACTCAAACTTCTGATCCTTAGCAGGCATCTTACCCTTAGGTGAGAAATTAAGAAGTGGTGTCACCTCTAAGCTTACCTTAGCATCACCATAATTAACTATTTCATACTTAACACCTAAGGTGTTAACACCCTGCTTCATAACAACAGACTTAATAACCTCTACGGCACCTACCTTATATACATACTCTGGTACATATTCATAAGAAAAACCATTTAAATACTTAAATCCCTGCCATTCCTTATCATCCTCAGTGAAACGCTGAGCTGATAATAAATATTCTTCACCATCGATATAAAGCTTCTCGATTGTATTTGCTATAAGCTGATATCTTTTATTCGGAGCAGTAAGTGCTGCCATGAAGAGAGTTTGATCTCCTCTGGCACACGAACTTGCTATTGTTAAAGATGAAAAACCGCCTAAACCATTAGTTATAAGGTAGCAGTTTTCCTCTGCTCTTTTAAGAGTTCTAAAATCATTTCTACCGTATACAAATTTCATTATTTTATTACAGCGATTCCATATGCTGGAAGTGTCACTGTTTCTCCCTTCATCGATACTTCATTTTCATCAACTGCAAGACTTGCTACAAGACCTTCATAATTGTATACATCCTTTGGTACATCAACTACTGTAGTCTCCTTATTTAAGTTAAATAGAATATAGATAGTTTCACCATCATATGTCTTACTGATTGCACATACATTGCCATCTTCAATAGCATCCATAGCTGCAACTGTACCTCTAGCTATCTCTGGGTAAGTATTCTTAATGTGATAAACATTTCTATAATACCAGTATATAGAATACTTATCTTCCTTCTGATCCTCTAATGAACCATTCTTGTGCTTAACTTCATCCATTGCTGATGGTCCTGCACAAACACCGTCCATTGAACCAAAATCACTCCAGTACATTGGCGCTCTCTTATTCTCATCCTTACCAGCACCACTCATACCTAACTCTTCACCATAATATACAAATGAGCTACCACTCATAAATGCATTTAATGCAGCAGCCATCTTCATTCTCTCTGGCTTCTGTGATGCAAATCCTGCTATTCTACCACAGTCATGATTACTTAAGAATGGAGCATTTATCATATCTGGATTACTCTCAAGATATGCATTCTGTGTCTTAATAAAATTAGCTGTTAAATTTTTACCTGTCTGACCATTACCAGCCTGCTGTATAGCCTTGATTATATGACCTGTTGAATCGCCATATGCGTAGTCAAAAATACTTGTGATTCCACTTGTATAATAATTTTTAATAACTGAAAAGCTATCCCAAACCTCAGCTACTAAATAAAGGTCTTCATCTAAATTCTTACAGTACTGTGTAAACCAGCTAAGTACCTCAATATTCTTTTCTGCTGATCCTGTATAAAACTCTTTTGCAGCATCAAGTCTAAATCCGCCAACACCCTTGTCTACCCAGAACTTAGCAATCTCTTCAACTTCTCTTCTAACCTCTGTGCTTGCAAGATTTAAATCTGGCATCTGATCCCAGAACTGTCCCTCATAGCTATATTCAGAACCTGAAATCTTATAATATTTGCCTCCGTTAACATCTTCATTCTTCTTAATATGATAGTAATCCACATAAGGACACTCTTCAATATTCGCTTCTTCACCTGGCTCTAAACTTCTAACATATTCTGTAGCTTCCTTAAACCACTGGTGCTTTGTAGATGTATGGTTGAATACTAAGTCAAGGATAACCTTAATTCCCCTCTTCTCACATTCTTCCATAAACTTATCAAAATCTTCCATAGTACCATACTCTTCATCGATGCTATAGTAATCTACAACATCATACTTATGGTATGTAGTTGACTGATGAATTGGTGAAAGCCAGATTCCGTTAAAGCCCATTTCCTCAATATAATCGAGCTTTGATGTGATACCATTTAAATCACCTACACCATCTCCGTCACTATCAGCAAAAGAATATACAAATATGTGATAATAGTTTCTATAATTATCATCTATAACATTCTCCTGTGCCTCCCAACCGTCTACACCATAGTATTCCTCAGGTGTCCAACTAGACTTATCAACTGTTGTTTCCTCTTCTTTCTTACTACTACCTTTTCCACATCCTGCAAATGTAGAACCTACCATAACAATCGCTAAAAAAAGCGCTGCTATCTTCTTAAAATTTTTCATGTCTATCTCCTTTCAGTTTATTATTTATCTCGGTTGATTGTTTCTTCAACCTCTTTTGAAATGGTTGTTCCACCAAGGTTCTCCCATTCTTGAACAAATTTGTCAAAAAAGTCTACGCTAACCTGCCCTGTGATAATTCGCAAATACACATTACTTTCTAATTCTTTTAAGCGCCACCAGCTAGTCTCCATTGTAGTGGTACTTGTAAAATATAATGAATCAATCTCTACTACACTATCACTGGCTATTAATGAACAAGCAGTTATTCTAGACTCATATGCAGCCCACTGCTGAGCTGTATAGTTACCTCCACTATCAAGATATTCCTGACATTGCTCTGCATATGAACGTTCTAATTGATTAATATCCTCAATATCTTTTTCTCCATTAAGAGCACCACTTATATTTTCATAACTTATCTTTAGTGCATCTTTATAATCAACATTTATAACCAATGGTCTAGCTGTTGGGTCAACTGTATTTTTATCATATTCACCAAGCTCTGTGGCATTTTCTTTATCTTCGTATCGCGCAT
>JAFOCU010000457.1 GCA_017381055.1 Lachnospiraceae bacterium | reverse complement strand
AATTTTGTATTTTTTCAAAATTGTTACTATTCACAGATTTGATAGCCATTTATACACAGATGCATCATGCTTGCATGTAAGCAGATGTTTATAAATGACTATCAAACCTGTGAAGCAGGAACTCCACCTAAATGACTTTTTTAATTAAACCCAAACACCTTCTGAGCTATCTTATAACCTATTACATAGATACCTCTGCCTATAGGTCCTGGAATAAAATTAGCAAAACATAAAGGTGACTTCTTTATCTTCTTATAGAGTGTCTCATCTGTATCCTTAAGCCACTGCCATAATTCATCCTTCATCTTAAGCTTTTCTTTATCCTTTGCTCTTATAAGCATAATCGATGCTATACAATACATCATACTTAAGTACTGAAGCATATACTTTTCAAGCTTCTTACTCTCTATCTTGGTCTTTAAGAATTCCTCTGTCATAAGCTTAGCCACTCTAATATGCTGGTCAATTCGTGATATCATAACCTTTTCATTAACTGACTGATCATCACGACCTATGAAATATCTATAGAAGTCCACATCTATATAGCAGATTTTCTTAACATATGGAAGTGGTTGGAATACAAATAAATTATCCACATAAAATGTGTGTTTTGGTAACTCTAATCCACATTCTCTTAAAAGTTCTGTTCTATATATAACAGAATGCATTAAAATATACTGAGCAACACCAAACTTAATATTGCCATCCCAGTTCATAATATGCTTAGGCTGAATCGCATCTCTATACTGCATGACCTTTTTTCTCTTAACACCTTGCTTTTCATACACAAAGTTCGACATAAGCATATCGAGATTCTTATTATTATCGATCATATAGTGTAAAGTTTTCAACACACCATTTAATGCCTTCTCATCTACCCAGTCATCACTATCTACAACCTTAAAATACATACCTGTTGCATTCTTAAGACCTGTATTTACAGCTTCTCCATGACCACCATTTTCCTGATGTATTACCTTAACGATAGTTGGATTTTCACTTGCCAATCTATCTGCTATCTCACCTGTATTATCCTTTGTAGAACCATCATTTACAATGATAATCTCTACATCTTCTCCACCTTTTAAAAGACTGTTCACACAATTTTCCATGTAATCAGCTGAATTGTAACATGGAACAGCCACACTTAATATCTTCATCACGCATCTCCTTTTGCGATAAATTCAAACCTTTTATTAATATAACATAAATATTTTTCATTTAAAAGTTTTTTATTCCACTTCTCTATATTTTTCATTTATTTTTAATATACTTATAACAAACAAGCCAATCATCGCTAAAGACACGACTATTCTTACGAGAATATTGCCATCAATAAATCGAGATATAGGATTTACTCCCATAATTACAGATACTATATTAGCTACACTGTGCATTACGATAGGAACAATTAAGTTACCACTCTTCTCATATATATATATCAATACTATTCCCACAATAAATGCGTATATTCCTTGTATAAGATTAAAATGCGCTATTGCAAATATAATGGCTGCAATATATGCTGCCACAGTAATCTCATAGTACATTTTTAATCTCTTATAAATAATACCTCTGAATAATATTTCTTCCAATATAGGTGTTAAAACGCCTAGCACAAAAAGCTGTAACCACACAGAGCTTCTTCCTATGTTTTCCTGTACAGTTTTATAACTACCTAAAATACCATCAAAAGGAAGCATTGTAATGAATCTACCAACTCCCGTTGCTGCTGTTATTCCTATAATGATAGGAAGATTAAACCTTTTTATCTCTGCCTTTTTCAAATAACTTCTCATGTTAAAAGACTTTTCTTTTCTTCTAGGATTTATAGGGTATTCATAATCCTTTTTCATAAGTAAATACATTACCGGAATACTTATAAGCAAAGAAACCATACTCATAACTAAAGTAAAACTAATAACATATTCGCTATATTCCTCCATATACAAAATCCCATTAAAAGCAGCGCTTATGTTTAATTTCTTAAACTTTACATACCACAATACAACATAAAATACTGTTTCTACTAGGAAGCGTATTCCCAAAAAGGCAAATAGAGGACCTAAAACTCTCCATATTTTGTTATCATTTTCGTAGTTCATATGTCCTCCTTTTCTTTTACATAAGTTATTATTTGCTTGTTATTTTTCCTATATTTTTTATTAATACAGAAATCGTACCATCCTGATTAGTTATAAACTCTATACTTTCAGTGCTATTATACTGCTCCATAGGAATCTTAATCTCTATACCTGTATCAGTGAGTAGCTGTTGCTTTCCAAACTTCTTTGTTGTCGCTTCATTTACAAGCTTTATAGGCTCATCCTCTTTGATATTATACTTCTCAATCTTTTCCTTAAACTTTTCTCTTAAGTCAGCCTTTTCCTCAAATACCTTGGAAGCCACTTCAGTAATATTTATCTCACCTTGTTCCTCAAGCTCTTTATGAATAATACTCTTAGCCTTCATTTTCTCCTCAAACTGCTCAGAATCATTTAAGAATTCCTTCTGCACAGACTCAACAGCCTTCTCTACAATAGCGAGCTTAGCCTTCTGAGAAAGCTTTGTAGTACACTGTAAAAACATCTGAGAAAAATAATTTTCCTTCTTTCCATTAACCTCATATTTCTTCTCTAAAATCTTAATAGAAAAATCATCAAGACGGACAATTGCTGCCTCTGAAAGCTTCTGTGATTCACTAGGAAGTATTGAACGATACTTAATAATGCTATTAACATTACCATTTTCCATAGGAACTGTTTGATGCATATAAGATTCCTTATAATTCATCTTAAGAATAGCCATATGTGGTATATGATTTATCTCAAAACATGCAACCAGCAAATCCGCTGCTGGAATATCTATATTAGAATTAAGAATTCCATACATCTTCTCAGCTATAATTCTACTAAAAGTTAAGAAATCCATCTCACCAGCTAGAGCAGACTCAAGATTCTTATAAACCTCTGACTCTTCTTTTATAAACTGGCACTTCTTAATATCATCGCTAGTTATCACCTTATAGATATGCTCCTTTAAGAAATCAGCAAAATCCGAACCATACTGAAGAAGTGAATCCGAAAGCACAGGCATACCAACCGACGAATCCAATATATGCACTATGGTATCTTTTAAATATATATCATCTTTTGTCATATTTCCCTCCTACTACACTCTATAAAAATCAGGGTATCACCCCTTTAAAAAAATATATCTAATCATATTTCGTAAATTTATGCTATGATTTTTACGGTAACGAAGAATATTTAGATTTTCTTAATGCTTTGTTCTCAACTAGTAATTTTCCAACACGATGTTGGAAAAAAGCGTCTCTGAGCCATGGATGGCGAATAGACGCTGGTTACGTAACACACCAATAACATATATCAAAGCATTTAGAAAATCAAATATTCGCAGTATGTAAAAATCATTGTATAAACTTTACGCAATATGATTATTCAAATGTTAAATAAAGGGGCGATACCCTTATTACATACGATAAAAGAGGCTGTTATAAACAGCCTCATAAAATTATTCGCTTTTCTCGTCTGCTGATGTAGTTGTCTCTTCCTCTGTTGTCTCTTCTGAAGAAGACTTATCATCCGATGTTGTT
>JAFOCU010000456.1 GCA_017381055.1 Lachnospiraceae bacterium | reverse complement strand
TTTTGACTTGGAACTCTCAGGAGCAGACAGATTCAAAACACTTGGAGCGAAAAGATACATCTATGAAAAAGATGGACATGTTAAAGTCACAATTGCTGGACTCCCAAAGAAGGCATTAACAAAATATTGTGATGAAAATAACATTGATATATTTGATTATTTTACTGATAAAATGATTATGAATCAAGATGTATCTTTAAAGAATACTTCCAAGTATAATGACAATCCCCATTCTGATATAGTTGATGGAGTCCGTATGTACTCAGAGTCTAGTTGTGGCATCTACAAGATACCATTTCAAATGAATCTATCAATTGCTTACTTAACTTTACTATCACAAATTAAAAAGGAGGAATTACAAAATGGAAGAATATATTAATAATGACAAAAAGCTGGGCTTAAAATATGATTTTAACCTAGTCAAAAAAGAATTCAAAAAGCTTAAAATTCCTAAAGATGTTTACAATCCTAGTAAACTCCCCTTAGATGTTGCAAAGTGGTATATCTCTATGTCTCCTCGTGGAGTTGGAAAAACAACTAATATTCTATTACTGGGTATGATTATGAATAAACTATATGGAACTGAAATTCAATATATCAGATTTCATGAATCCATGATTATGAATAAGAATATCAAAGACATATTTGAAGTCATTATCCAATTCAAATATATTGAAAAGCTTACAGATGGAAAGTATGACAATGTAATATATAAGGCTCGTAGATGGTATTATTGTAAATACTTGGATGATGGAACATGTGAGATTGCAGATAATCATTTTATGATGTGTTTATCAGTAGACAAGAATGAAACCTACAAGTCTACATACAATGCACCCAAAGGAGACTTTATACTTGTAGATGAATTTATAGAAAAATACTATCTTGACTCTTATTTCATTGACATGGTGGACCTTTTCAAAACAATAGGAAGAGATAGACTCTCTCCTATAATATTTTTATCAGCTAACACAATAGACAAGTTCCATCCCTTCTTCCATGAACTCCAAATCTCAGACTATGTTGAGATTATGGAGATGGGAGATAAGAAGCTTGTGACTACTGAGTTAGGAACGAATCTCTATGTAGAAATAATTAATAAATTCACATTAGATAAGAAGTCCAATGATATCAAATCAGAAGTAAACAGACTCTATTATGGATTCTCAAATCCTAAGATGTCTTCAATTACTGGTAACGAATCATGGAATGTGACAATATATCCCCATCCACCAAAGGAATTTGAAATTCACAGACGCAACTTCTACATTTCTTACTTAGATAAGCTTATCAACCTAGAAATTTGCTCCTCAGGACGAGTGATGTTCCTGAACTGCCACTTAGCAACCAAGACATATAATGACTCTATTATATTCACAAACAAGAAAGATGTTTTCGACAACAGGCAGTTCTATGGCTTCGGCAATGGTAAATTCCATAGAATCATCTGGACTCTAATCGAACAAAAGAAAGTCACTTATCAGACAAATGATGTTGGAGCTATCGTAGAAAATTACATAAACTCAATTAAAATGAATAGATAGCAAAAGAGAGAAGGCAATTCCTTCTCTCTTTCTTTCATGGATTTGGCATCCAAACAAGGGTTTAGGTTGTTGATCAGCGATACCTCTTTCACAAAAAGGACTTATCATGAAAATGTTATGTTGACACATGATTATATTAAATCATAATAGTGAACTTGTCAACAATCAATCTCAAATAATTCTCAAGTTCAAACTTCATTCTTAAATCGAATTCTTCCAAGAGTAAGCTCTCACTAGACTT
>JAFOCU010000455.1 GCA_017381055.1 Lachnospiraceae bacterium | reverse complement strand
GATGATAGCAGCGAAAAAAATAAATTCGGAGAAAGTTGTTATTAAATCAGATGTTAAGGTTTCTAATCAAATTCTTTCAAACTTAAAAAATCTATATATTCCTATACTTAACAAGAATGTGGAATATTTAGGTCAAATCGATATAGATATTGACTTGGATTATAGTGTTTTGGAAAATGCAGGAGGTTGAGGAACGGGTGTTTCGGGCGGGATTGATTCTTCTTATACTATTGCGAAAAGTATGGCGCAGGATGATGAAACTAGAAAACTTAGTCATGGTATATTTTTGAATATGGGAATATATGGTGGATATGATAGTGAGATGGAAAAGTGTTTGGAAAAAAATTCTCAAGAAATATGTAAAGATGTTGGGATTGAATTTTTACTGATAAAAACTAATACATGTCTGGATTTATATCGTGGAGCTCATGGCCCAGTGGTTCCATCTATTATGATGGGAACGATATTGAGTCTTCAAAAATTGTTTGCAAATTACTTGTATTCTGTTGACTTTTGTGCTGAAGAACAATTTTTTGATGTTGTGCATGCAGCAAGATATGATTGGTTGAATACGTTATGTTTTTCTACTCAAAATGTTCGTTTTTGGCCAATTGGATTAGAAGCAACAAGGATGGATAAAGTGAAGTTTCTTGCGAATTATGAATTTAGCCAAAACCATACGGCGGTGTGTATTAATTCAAAGGCAAATTCTATGAACTGTAGCACTTGTGCAAAATGTACGGAAACAATGGTGGAATTGGATTCTGTAGGGAAGCTAGAGTTATATGATAAGGTATTTGATGTAAAGCATTATAAAAAGAATATACCTTATTATATGAGCTATACATTTATGAAAAAATGGGGAAAAGAAGAAGCGGCCACAGATTCTGTAAGAGAATACAGAAAAAGAAAGATTCATTTTTCCCTTAAAACATATGTATGGGCGTTTTGTAAATATGTGCGAAGAGGTTTCCGTGCGGCTAATCCGAACCGAATTAAGGTGGAGGAAATTATTTGGAATGAAATAGAGAATAAACAGTAAAATAATAGATGAAGAGATATTTGATGTAATATAATAAAGAGTAAAATTTAGTCAAGGAAAGTCAAAGATTAGTCAAGAAAGTATTTTTAGGGTTTATGGAGGCGCTATGGATTTATCTTTTTATAAAAACAAAAAAGTTTTAATAACAGGTCATACAGGCTTTAAGGGTAGCTGGATGTCTATGGTGCTTATTAGGTTAGGTGCTAAAGTGTCTGGATATGCTTTATTGCCAGGTACAACAGAGAATTTATTTGACCTATGTGGGTTGGATAAGAAGATGGATTCCTATATAGGTGATATAAGAGACTTGAATAGACTTAAAGAAGTGTTTGATGAGGTCAAACCTGAGATAGTTATTCATATGGCAGCCCAGCCTATCGTTAGAGAATCCTACAAAGCACCAGTATACACATATGAAACTAACGTTATGGGAACGGTTAATGTTCTTGAGTGTGTACGAAATACTTCTTCTGTTAAGTCTGTTATTAACGTAACGACTGACAAGGTGTATAAAAATATTGAGCAGGATAAGGGCTATGTAGAAACTGATGAGTTAAATGGTTATGACCCATATTCAAATAGTAAGTCTTGTTCTGAATTAGTAACTTCTTCTTATATTAATTCATTTTTAAAGGAGAAGGGTATAGCTGTTACAACTATGCGTGCAGGAAATGTTATTGGCGGTGGTGACTTCGCTGTAGATAGAATTATTCCAGATTGTATTAGAGCTGCTATTAATAAAGAAAATATTATTATAAGAAATCCATATGCTATAAGACCGTTCCAACATGTATTGGAACCAGTAATTGCATATCTTATGGTGGCTATGGAGCAATACAATGATCATTCTAAGTGTGGAAGCTATAATGTAGGTCCGAAGGATGAGGACTGTTGGGAGACTGGCAGATTGACTGATTTGTTCTGTGATAAATGGAAGGAAATTATGTCAGAGGAAGTTCAGTGGGTTAATAAGCATGACGGTGGTCCCCACGAAGCGGGTTTCTTAAAATTGGATTGTAATAAGATATCATCCACATTTAATTGGAAGCCTAAGTGGAATATGGAATGTAATATGGAAAAGATTGTGGAATGGATTAAGGTTTATTTGTCTGGAGATAAAGATGCAGTTGTTTCCTGTATGAATGAGCAGATAAAGGAATATATAGATGAGTTGTAAATTAATATAGATTTATTATAAATAGATTTATAGATTGGTGTTATAAATATTTTGGACTAAAAGTCCAATGAAAAAAGTATTGACAAATGATATCCTCTTATTATAAGCCCGTGAAGGGAATATGATAGGAGGTAATTTTTTTACATGACAGAAAAAAATAAAAAAGAGCAACGAGTAGTTGATGAAGAAGGAAATCTGCTTCAGTGGCATCCAGCATTTTATGCAGGCATTCAGATAGAACTAGAAAATGAATTGGATAAGCTTATATTTGAAAGCGAACATAATCTTAGTAAGAAACCAATGAGAATCGATGTTCTTATTATTAAGAAGCTTGCAGATGATGCGATATATAAAAATATAGGACGAATATTTAGAAGATATAATATTGTTGAATATAAGAGCCCTACAGATTATTTGTCTATAGATGATTTTTATAAGGTATATGGATATTCTTGTTTTTACAAATCAGAAGCTAAGAGAGTAGATAGTATAAAAATCACTGATATTACTATAACTTTTGTTAGTAAAAAATATCCGATAGAGTTAATAGAACATCTTGAGAAAATTAGATGCTTTGGTCTTGAAAAAGTAGATGAAGGGATATATTATATAACTAATGATACATTACCTATGCAATTATTAGTTACGTCAGAATTATCAAAAGAAGAGAATTTATGGTTGAAATGTTTGACGAATGATTTGGATGATATAGAAACCATAGATAGATTATCTAAAGAATATGGAGCGCATGAACACGAGGAATTATATAAAGCAGTGATGGATGTAATTGTACGAGCGAATAAAGAGAAATTCAAGGAGGTAACAAACATGTGTGAGGCACTGAGAGAAATATGGGCAGAAGATTTCGAGCAGGCAAGAAATGAGGGTATAGAGCTAGGATATGTAAAAGGTGTGATAGAATCTGGTAAAGAGCTTGGAGCTTCTAGGGAAAAAGTGTTTAAATTGGTACAAGAAAAGTTTTCTTTAACGAGTGAAGCTACAGAAGAAAATATGAAATTGTACTGGTAGTAGAAAATCTTTGTAGATATATACAAAAAAGATAGTATATAATATAGTTGCAAATAATAGGTTATAGAAAAAGTGCTATGATAATATAGAATGAGATGAGGAAGGCGAATTATATATGAGTACAAATGCAACAAAAATTAAAGTACCATTTGTGACAAATAGTAATATAGGAACTGAAAAGAATATTAAGCCTACATACAATAACATTGATATGCAAAGAACTGGTCAAAAAATAAAATTTTTATTAAATTCGGCGGGATATACGCCAAGGATGATACAGCATTATTTGCATTTATCATGTGTACAATCTATATATCGTTGGTATAAAGGATTGATATTACCATCGGTGGATCATTTATATATGCTTAGTGAACTATTAAATGTTCATATGGAAGATTTTCTTGTGAAGAAAAATGAAGAAGTGGAAATATATGATATAGAAGATAGATGTATGAAAGTTATACAGAATCATTATGTTATATACTGGAATAAAATTTCTAAATTGGCGTCATAGATTTTTTTTGATTATAAGTCCAATGACAAAAGTATTTTTTTGTATAGAGTTGTATTAAAAGTATAAAGTTTTTATTATTTTATGACGATAAATAAGGTGATATGAATAATATCATCTTTTTTTATTGTGCAAAAAGTAGGTTTGCATCAACTAAGGCTTTACAACTAAAAAACATGGTGCTACAATGAGATTATAAGAATGGATTCTTATACATCTTTTTATGAATAAATGTGTTTCTTCTATATTAAGGCACCGTTGTTAAGCATTTATTTAATAATATATGAATGACAAGGAGGTGATTCAGATGATTAGCACAGTCTACAATTATTATTTATCTACATATGCTAAGCAGAATGTTAGCAAAAGTGATACCCACAAGAAAAGCGAATT
The DNA here is from genome assembly GCA_017381055.1 of Lachnospiraceae bacterium. GTDB lineage: Bacteria > Bacillota > Clostridia > Lachnospirales > Lachnospiraceae > SVEL01. Next base: position 2,704 of record JAFOCU010000455.1, on the reverse strand, counting down.
AAAAGATATATATAAAAGAATGGTTAAGACCAGTAGAAAGTCCCCTCTCTATAAGATAGAGAATACTGAGGGTGTTCAAAAGTATGCCATTGATCTTAAAGAAACTGCTAGAGCTATGAAGAATATTGCATCTTCATTGTCGGATAGTGATGATCCTACAGCTGGGTTTAATAAGAAGAAGGCTACATCTACTAATCCTCGAATCGCCACCGTTAATTATATTGGAGAGAGTACATTGTCTGAGGTGGAAGGCGAAGAGAAAGCGCCAGACTTATCTTTATATGTAAAGAATGTTGCGTCGCCACAGATTAATGTAGGTAAGTTCTTGGTTCAGGAAGAGTTGGATTTTGCTCCGGGAACATATTCATTTGATATATCTGTAGGTGATTATGCTTACGAGTTTCAGTTTAATGTAACTAAGAGTGATACTAACAGAGGTATTCAGGATAAGCTTGTTAGACTTATTAACCGTTCTAATATCGGCGCCAAGGCTAGCCTTGATATGAATATGAATGCCGAGACTGCTATGAAGATGACATCTGATGCTACAGGTAATGTTGGTTATAGAGAGTTAATCTTTATGGTATCTCATGATAATAATAGTGATACTAAGGATGCAGTTAAGTATTTAGGTTTAGATAATGTTATGGAGAAGCCGACTAATGCTCATTTTGTTATAAATGGTATCGAGAAGGATACAGTTTCTAATACATTTACAGTAGAAGGAAAGTATGAGATTACTTTGGCAGGGGCTAGTGTAACAGAGGATGATATCGCTCATATTGGCTTGAAGCCAGACTTTGATACTATCATGGAAAATGTTTCTGATCTTATCAATGTATATAATAATATGGTAGATTTGGCTATAGAGAAAGCTGATGGCTCTTATGATGCAGGTAAGCTTCATAGAGATGTGTCTAGCATGGCTAAAATGCATAAAAACGAATTAGATGCTGCAGGCTTTACAGTAGAGAAGGATGGACATATTAAGATAGATGAGGCATTGATTATCCAGTCAGCTAATGAAGGCACATTGGCAGATAATCTTCAGAAGCTTAATAGCTTTAAGAACTCTATGGTAAAAAGAGCGGATAATATTTCTATTAATCCGATGGTTTATGTGGATAAAAAGCTTATCGCATATCCACATCCTGTAAAGAATTATCCTAATCCTTATGTAACATCTAGATATAGTGGGATGATGTTTAGTACAGTAGTGTAAGAATGAGGTAACGTGCAACCAAATTTATAAAATCACTTGAAATTTATTAGTAATATGGTATAATAATTTATAGATAAAACAAAGTTGTTTTAGAGCTTATTTAGATTATTTCCTAAATATAGATAAACTTCCCAAACTCCTATGAAAAGCAGTTGTGTACCCTAGCACAGCTGCTTTTCCTTTTTGGAAATTACTAAGATTTACGGATTGCTACGTGCAAGCCCTTGTGGTTAATGACTTATTGACACTGGAATCAAAAATTTTATGTTGACTTACCTTGCACCCTATGTTATATTGTAGTAGCAATGGAAGAAGTCTTTTTTTTTTGCGCCAATTTTTTGGTTTAGAAAAAAGACACAAACTAACTAAAAATACAAGTGGAGGTGGAAGCTGTGCGCGTAAAGATCACATTGGCATGTACAGAGTGTAAGCAGAGAAATTACAACATGACAAAAGAAAAGAAATTACATCCGGACAGAATGGAAACTAAGAAGTACTGTAAGTTCTGTAAGTCACACACTATGCACAAGGAAACAAAGTAATAGGAGGAAGACAGTATGAGCGAAGCTATTTCAAACGAAAAAGCTCCAAAGAAGAGCTGGTTCAAGGGTCTTAAGTCTGAGTTTAAGAAGATTATTTGGCCTGCAAAGGCATCAGTTGCTCGTCAGACAACAGCAGTTGTCCTTATTACCGTTGTTTTAGGTGCAGTTATCGTTGTTATTGACCGTCTTGTACAGATGGGCTTTGGCAGATTATTCTAATAGGTAAAGGGTGATAATATGGCAGAGGCAAATTGGTTCGTTGTCCACACTTATTCAGGATATGAGAATAAGGTAAAGGCAAATATCGAGAAGACAATTGAAAACAGACAACTTCAGGATCAGATTTTGGAAGTCACTGTTCCTATGGAAGAGGCATTTGAGATGAAAAATGGCGTGAAGAAGCAAGTTTCTAGAAAGATGTTTCCAGGATATGTTCTTCTTCATATGATTATGAACGATGATACTTGGTATGTTGTTCGTAACACCAGAGGTGTGACAGGATTTGTAGGACCTGGATCAAAGCCAGTTCCTTTAACAGAAGAGGAGATGAAGAACCTTGGTATTAATATGCCTAAGGTTGTAGTTGACTTTGCTGTAGGAGATAACGTTTCAGTAACAAGCGGTGTATGGAAAGATACAATCGGTGTTGTTAAGAGTGTTAACGAAGGTAAGCAGTGTGTTACAATTAACGTTGACATGTTTGGACGTGAGACTCCAGTAGAAATTAACTTCAGTGAAGTTAAGAAGTTGGACTATTAGAGTTCATAGGAAGCTCCCGGAGCGCAGAATGCGCGAGGAAGAACGCTATGAACAGTCCGAGCGGGTTAGTTTGGAGGAAGTGGCGAAGCCAACAGAGGCTCCAAACAGAGCGAGGACCCCTAATAAAATACTCGCTGCCGTGGGAGGATGGTAAATCTTCCGATAATACCACATTTTAAGG
>JAFOCU010000454.1 GCA_017381055.1 Lachnospiraceae bacterium | reverse complement strand
ATCACTTCCATACTTTTCTATACATTCTTGATATGATAACAACATAATATAATCCACCTTCTTTCAAGTATATGTATGTAATTGCTAATATTTTTACCTATGTTTACTCAAATTATAACACAGACAATTCTTTAGTCAACACAAAAATAAGTAAAAGCAGGTAATTTTTTATTTTTTACCTACTTTTACTCAGCATATTACTATTCTATATTTCTCAATATCTACTTCAAATTTCCATCCTTCATAACAACTACTCTATCCGCCATCTTAGCAATATCTTCATTATGAGTAATCATAATCAATGTCTGGCCATACTTTTTCACTCCCGAAACAAGTAATTCCAACACCTTATCACCTGTAGCCGAATCAAGATTTCCAGTTGGCTCATCTGCCAATATAATCTTAGGCTTATTAGCTAACGCTCTGGCTATAGCAACTCTCTGCTGCTCTCCACCTGATAATTTCATAGGCATAGCATTTCTTTTTTCTTCTATACCAAGAACCTTAAGTAGCTCCTCGATATATGCTTCATCTACCTTTTTTCCATCTAACTGGATTGGCAATACAATATTTTCCCACACATTCATTACAGGAATCAAGTTAAAGCTCTGGAATATAAAACCAATAGTACTTCTTCTATACTCTGACATTTCCTTGTCAGTTCCATTTTTTAACAGCTTACCATCTATGTATATCTCGCCTGAATCAGCACTATCTAAGCCGCCCAAAAGATTCATAAATGTACTCTTTCCAGAGCCGCTCTTTCCTAATATAGCAACAAATTCTCCCTCTTCTGCTTTAAAATCAATTCCCTTTAATACCTGAATTGTTCCTTCGCCTTCCTTAAATGATTTTTTTACATCAATAGCTTCTATTATACTCATTTTTATCCCCACTCCTTTATTCACTTTTAATCATTTCTGTTACTTCTAATTTCATGCTCTTTTTTATTACAACCTTAGATATTAAATATACACCTAATAATATAACTGGCACTCCAACTATATAGCCGCCCCAGCCAATTCCTATAGTTTCATTAATAACAGTATAAATATACATCGAAACCGGAATAGAAACTAATATAGCTGCTGCCACTCCCTTTAATGCTAAAATAATGATTTCACTACTAATACTCTTCTCTATCCACTTCTTTTCAGCACCAATGCTTCGTAGCATTCCAATCTCTTTTGATCTTAAAGCAATGTTTGACTTAATAATGTTACTTATGACAAAAATGTTTAATATAATTACTGCAACCATCATATACAATGCCATAAACATCATTCCAATCATCTGATTTTGAGCTTCAGCTGTAGTATCATTTAAATCAAAATATGTATACTCATCTATGCCAATAATTTCTTTAACCGATGCAAAATCCGCATTTCCCTTCAACTCAACATAAAGATTTGTATATGTATCTAATTCTCCCATTATCTTGCTAGCTAATTTTTCGTTAATAATTACATACGAACCACCACTAAACTGATTTCCTACTAATGTGCTCCTAGATATAACTACACATTTATCTATCTTTAATGAATATTCTCTTTTCGCATCCGGCAATTCAGGGATACCATTTTCTGCACGTAAAGCAATTTCAGATACCTTATCCTCTTCATTTTCTATTAATACAATTGCTATATCATCAGACAAATTTATGTCTTTTACATCATTAAACTCTAAAAACTTTTCTATCAAATTATCACTATAAACTACGACACCATCTATCTTGTCGCTCACTTTTCCTTCAACCAAGATATCATAGCCAAATTCCATACGCTGACTGTATACTTCGTTAACATCCTCGTTGTTTTTAAGCTTTTCTACACTATCAGCTTTGATATATGGCGCCTCCTCTGAAGCAAATGATGAAGCAACCTCTACATCAGCTATTCCACTTGGCATTTTATTAATATCCATATCTATTGAAGTTATAACATTTCCAATCAACATAATTAATAATGCCGCTATAAATACAGTAGACATTAAAATCCTACTCTTTGATGGATTTCTTTTTATATTTCTATTGGACATATTCCAAATAACATTTTTTCCGCTAGCCTTAACCTTTACTTCCTTAGATGCCTCCATATATCTCAACATTTCTAGTGGCTTACGTTTCCATATTTTTATTATCATTCCAATAAATGCAAATAAAACCGCTACAACCGCTACTGCTATTGTAATACCATATGCCCATATGCTTTCTGTAGCTTCAAAATTTTCCACATTTATAAAGCATCCAATTATTTTTTCAGCAATTACTGCATTAAGCAATTTACCTCCTGCGATTCCTATGCCCAAACCTACAAAAGTATAGAACAGCTGCTCTATAAGCATTATTCCTGTCAACCTTTTATTGCTCATTCCTATGCATCTAAGAGTTCCATACTGTCGTATTTTTTCTGTCATATTAATGCTAATCGCATTATATATGAACACAGTCATACATATAAACACTACAGCGCATATACCATAAAAGGATTTACTTATATCTGTATATGTACCTTCTTCATCCAAAAGTGCATATTTATCCTCATTTGATTCCATGTGGTCTGCATAAAATCTTGTACCATACTGGTCCATCAATGACCCAATTAAATTTGATTCTTTATCTTCACTTATCTTATACAAATCAAAAGCATATAACACTGCATTATTGTGAGGTTCAACTACAAAACCTTTGCTTGCCACTAGTTCCTTAGATGTACTATAGCTAGTGAATATATACTCTGCCATAGACGACGATGGCACATTACTTACAATACCTGTCACCTTAAAGGTAACCTTATGCTCAGTTCCTGCATCATCGTATAATTCATATGTCAGTTCATCTGACACCTTTACGCCATACTCTTTACTATACTTTTCCTCTACGCACACCTCATATGGCTTCTCTGGTTCCTTTCCTTCCTTCAACTCAACTCTATGAAAAGTCTGCCATGAACCTTCCACTGCTAGTACTAATGTGCTTACACTAGCCTTCTCGGAATATATAGTTCCGCACCACTGGTTTATCATTTTTTCACAATCTTCTGGAAGATGATTATTATATATATCTTCTACTACATCATTACTAATATTATAAATTCTAGCATCATGTAATGACGAACTATTTAACAGCATATTTTGATACTGATTCATAATCCTATTGCTAATTCCTACCAATGAAAATATAAGCATTACCGAAAATGCTATTCCCATTATGCAAACCATAGTGTTCTTTTTATAGCCTTTTATATACTTCCACGCTAATTTAAACATTTCCCTTTTTCCTTCCCACTTGTCTACTTTCTAACCCTCTTATAAATATCGTAACAGAACTCCATATTTTCCACCGCTTCATCATTATTAGAAAACGCCACTTCTCTAACTATAATCATATACTTATCCCACTCTTCGTTTGAAATCTCCGGATAAGTCTTCATTAGAGCTTCCTTATACGAAGCATCATTGTGATTAGAGCCTATAAGTTTACCCTTCTTTTTAAGAGTTTTATACATTTTTTCATTAATAAATTTAATAGCTCTAACTGTTCTGTTTTTCTTTATAAGAATATTAAGCTTCTCCTCCTGACGGCGCTTATATCTTATGACCATATACACTACCGCACCTATTAGCAATGCAATACCTGCAAACAGGAACACCTTTCCTACGATACCTTTTGCCAATGTACCGTTTCCAGTTCCATAATATCCAGCTCCCCTTGTAGGGTTTTCATTATCAATAACGTTGCCCGCTTCATCTGTCTCCTTCTCACCTTCCGTCTCCTTCGGTGTAGAAGTTTCCTCATTTGGCTGTGTTTCATTATCCTTTGTTTCCTCTGGTTTTTCCTCAGTATTAACTTCAGGATCATCATTCTGATTTACATCTGAATCGTTATCTTTATCATTATTAGGAATATTAGGGTTTACATCATTATCTCCTCGATAAGAAGTTGTAACCTCTATAGGCACCCATCCTATACCTTCCAAATAAATCTCCACCCAAGCATGGGCTGTATTATCTATAATAACACCTACCTGCTCGCCATCCTTTTCCTCAAAAATAGACTTAGAAACATGATAGCCTGATGCATATCTTGCTGGCACTCCCAACTCTCTTAGTATCAATGTGGCCGCACTGGCGTAATGCATACAATAGCCTCTCTTAGTCTGTCCCACAAAATACTCAACAGGATCCATATTTCTTGGCAATTTCGGTGGCTCTGTAGTGTATTCTACATTCTTTGCAAACCAATCTGCCACTGCATCCGCCACTGTTAATCGAAGACTATTTTCTCCACTGCCACCATCCAAATCCACCAAGCCATTTCCTGCTTTGATGGTCTTCGCGTAGTCTTTAATATATGTCATATTATCTGGTACATTAAGATAATTATCTCTAACATACTCCTCATACCAGATTTCCCAATCTTCCTTTGTCCCCTCATAAAGGGCTCCATAATATACACCAAAATTATAACCCGGGTAACCTATATAATACTTTACCTCTTCCATACTCTTAGGCTTAGTATAGTATACATCACCCTCAGTATCTACCTTCTTACTTATAAGCAATGAGAAATATGGCGCATAAGCATTAGTATTCTTAGATTTAAGATACTCTAATCTAACATTTATTAATTCCGCCTCGCCACTTTCGCTCTTCTCTTCAATATATCTAATACCCATATTTGAAATATTGGCTTTTATTTCATCTACATCAAAACCTGCCTTACTCGCAGCCTGTTCAAAATCATCAGCCTCAGTAAGCCATCTACCACCAACATAACTAGAACCATAGAAATCCTTAAGATAGATAGTATCCTTAGGCTTATCACTTAAATATAATTTCATCACTGGCACATTTTTAAATGAAAGCTTAGTATTTGAGATAATCTCTCCATCTTCATTATTATCCCAGAAAAGCTCCGCTATATCTTTAAGAAGCTGAGATATGGAAAAATTCTCTAACATCCTTGTCTGTATCTGCTTTACATTTGCAGAATACTTCATAGCCTTATTTACAGATGGAGCTACAAGCTTACTTGCTGAAACACTGAAAATCACAAGCATAACAGCCACTGCGATTCCATATATCCAACGACCTTCAAAGTCTCTGTCAGACCTATTTAAAGAGGACGCCTTAAACTCTTTTTTTCCAAACTCAAATATATTTGTAATGACTATACCTACAAACATTACAATGATTCCCTTTTTGCCTGGCGCGTAACCTACTGTTACCTCCAGCATAATAACCAACAATGGAATCGTAATTAAAATAAGCTTTTTGCAAAAAAACTTAGCTAACCATAGAGCTACAAATATAACTATAATAAACATAAAGCTAACACCTAGCTCCACACTACCAAACTTTGGTTTAGGGAGAGGTATGTTTGTATTGTAATATACATTCCACTTCTGGAAAAAATTTGCTACAAACTTTTGCGCACCGCCTATAATTTTATCCCCCGTCTTAAATATAAATAAATACAATAAACAAAGCACAATTCCCGATATAAGAAATATTATCTTAGCTATTTTCTTTTTCTCACTAGGAATATAATCAATATAATCTATATATTCCATTACTCCGCTAACTATGAGCGCCACAAAGAAAGCCACAAATATACCACCGATGCTCACTCCACCAAATCCAAATATTTCAGAAAGCATCATTCTTGCAGCTATAGCAAACACAAGCACACTAATAATATCGAACAACACTGTAACTGTTCTTCGTCCTCTGCTATCTATATTAAATTGTTCATTATCAGTAGAAACCCACTGAGCAAATTTTTTTCTCTTCTTAATCATACCCTTATAACAATATCTCCACTGAAGATATATCCTTCTCCAACTCCTTAGGTGAATACTTAATAATTGTTTCGTCTTGTTTCTTTAATTCCAAGCTCCCATCTAAAGTAAGCTTCCATACATATGGCTCCATACAATACTTCTCTTTATATCTAACAGCTATATCTTCACTGCT
>JAFOCU010000453.1 GCA_017381055.1 Lachnospiraceae bacterium | reverse complement strand
CCCAAAAAGTATTGGCTCACATATTTGAATTAACTTTTATTTCACGTTGATTTCACTTTTATTTGAGGATGTATTGTGATAGAATACATTTAAGTATGTAGTTTCGTGAAGGAGTGAAGTTGTATGCGATTTGTAAGAGTTGATGATCTGACTAAAGGAATGAGATTGGCTAAGCCTATATATAATAAGAATGGTGTTTTGTTATATGATAGAGATACTAAGCTTACAAGTCAGGGTATTAATAGTATAAAGAACTTTAAGTTAATAGGAATATATATATTGGAGCCAGCAGAACCATTACCGCCAATGACACAGGATGATATTGATTTCGAAAGATTTCAGACTATGGGTGTGTTTGGTTTGAAGGAAGATATGGAAAGCTTAAAGGCGGGTAAGAAGCCGACTAATATGCAGGGGCTTATTAAAAGCGTTGTAAAAAGATACGCTAAGCGCTCGAATAAGGTAAATTTTGTGCAGAATTTGAGAAGCTGTGATGATTATGTATATAAGCACAGTATAAATGTGGCTGTTCTTTCGGCACTTATGGGTGCTCGTCTCCGCATTAGTGTGGAAGATATGAAGGATATGGTATATGCAGCCCTTATTCATGATATAGGAAAGTTATATATTCCACAGGAGATTATAGAGAAGAAGGTTCTTTCAGAAGACGATAGAAAAATAATAGCTTTAAGTGAGGCTAAGGGTGATAGATATCTTCAGGAGTTAGAGTTCTTTAATGATAATGTAAAGGAGATACTAAAGCAGAAGTACACTCTTCAAAATAATGCAAAAATCAAGGCTAATGATAAACAATATAAGGAATGCGCGAGAATTCTTCAAATTGCAGAGATATATGATGATATGACATCTATGAAGATAGGTAAGGAACCATGCTCGGATATAGTTGCTATAAGAGAATTTTTAGCCAATACTGAAATATATGATGTAAATATAGTTGCAGCGCTTATAGATAGTATGAAGATATTATATCCAGGAATATGTGTTGAGTTTAGTAATACACATTCAGGTCTTGTTATTCGTGGAAATGAAGAAAATGTATTACGTCCACTGGTATTGTGTTTTAATGATAACCAGTTGTATGACTTTGATAAGGAAACAGTTAGAAGTGTCCTTCAGATAAAAGATATTATGAAGACTATGGATAAGCGAATTAAGATAGATCAAGAGATAATTAATGAGTATTTAAGAAAGTATAATAGTTAGTTATGAAGGTTTGTGTAGAAACAGATAGATTAATACTTAGAGCATTGGATGAAAGCAGCTGTGATATGGTGCTGAGTTTTTTGTGCAAGGGGAAAGATATATTTGAAAAATATGAGATGGCCAGGCCGCCATTATATTATACACCTATGTACCAGAAAAGTATTTTGGCTCAGGAGTATACAGCTACTTTAAACAATCGATATGTAAGGTATTATGTGTTTCTAAAGGATGATCCGTCGGTTGTAATAGGAACAGTGTCCTGTGGAAGTATAATAGGAGAGCCATATTGTTGTGGTACTATGGGATATAAGTTTGATAAGGACTATTGGCATAAAGGATATGCTAGGGAAGCTCTTAGAGCAGTGATAGAGGAAATATTTGAAGAGATTAAACTTCATAAACTTATCGCATATGTTATGGAAGGGAATATGCCTTCTATAGAATTGTTGGAAGCTGTTGGATTTTCTCTAGAGGGATTGTGTGAGAAGAACCTTAAAGTAAATGGAGTGTGGGAAACTCATAGGCTATATGGGCTTTTAAATCCATATGAAGAGTGTTAGGAACGGAGGCGCAGATAAGTGGCGTTAAGATTGACTAGAGAAGAAAAGTATATGAAAGAAGCTATTAAGCAGGCGAAAAAGGCGTATGCTCTAAACGAGGTGCCTATCGGTTGTGTAATAGTATATGAAGATAAAATAATCGGTAGAGGTTATAATAGAAGAGTAACAGACAAGAATACATTGTCCCATGCGGAGCTTAATGCTATAAAGAAGGCATCTAAGAAATTAGGAGATTGGCGACTAGATGATTGCGAAATGTATATTACGTTAGAACCATGCCAGATGTGTGCAGGGGCAATCGTTCAATCTCGTATAAAGAAAGTGTATGCAGGATGTATGAATCCAAAGGCAGGATGTGCAGGATCAATACTTAATCTATTGGATGTGCCACAGTTCAATCATCAGGTGGAATTTGTGCAAGATATCTTGCATGAGGAGTGTTCGGGAATGCTTACAAGTTATTTTAAAGAAATGCGAGAGAAAAAGAAGCGACTTAAGGTATAGTGTTTAAGGTTGACATAGGAGGAATCTTAATATATAATTAAGTTTCCACGCAGCTGGGGAGTTAGCGGTGCCCTGTATCTGCAATCCGCTTTAGCAGAAGTGATATCTGCCTTCGGGTATTTGCTTGTAGAGCTGCCTTTTGTAAGTGGCGTTGACGTCTTGGTCTTGCGCAATGAGAACTTTCGAACCGTGTCAGGTCAGGAATGGAGCAGCACTAAGAAAGACCTTTCATGTGCCGTAAGGTCACCGGGACTGAGTTAACTGCAAGAGTAACGTCTGTGAACAGTACACAACGGCAGATGCGTGGTTTAAAATAGGTAATAATTGAGGTAAAGTCGTAAAGACTTTACCTTTTTTATGCTATTTTTTTTGATTTTTACTACTATTCCCACCTAATCCCCCCTTTTTTGGAGGGTATGGGAAAAAAGTACTATATTATAAGATGGGTTTATTGATGGATATACTTTTAAGACCAACTATGAAAAGTCAATAAAAAAATAACAAAAATTTATAGTTAAAAAAGTGTATAGTTAATAAAGCATCTTTTTAGGTGCTTTCAAAATAAAATATAGTTTAGGTAAGACTTAGGCT
>JAFOCU010000057.1 GCA_017381055.1 Lachnospiraceae bacterium | reverse complement strand
TGTCGTAGGACTTTTTAAGCTTTTGCCCTACCTTTAAATTCTTAAGTTTTTCTTTTAAATTCATGCACGCTCTCCTTTATTATGCTATTTTTCACAATACGTATACAACTTATGAACATCATAACATATTTTCAGATTTTTTTCAACAACAATCGACAGAATTTACAAAAACAAAAAGGGTTGTACAAAATGTACAACCCTTGAAAATTATGCCATATTTTCTTTTGCAACAAGATTATCTGCACCATACATTTTTCTAAGTCTTGGTTTCTCTATCTTACCAGTTGCATTTCTTGGTATCTCTGCAAAAATAATTTCCTTTGGACGCTTATATCTTGGAAGCTCTAAGCAGAAGTTTTCGATTTCTTCTACAGTACATTCCATACCGTCCTTTATCTCGATAATAGCTGCAGTCTTCTCTCCAAGTCTTCTGTCTGAAAGTCCGATAACCGCTACATCCTTTACCTTGTCAAACTTACGTATGAAATCCTCTATCTGAACTGGATAAATATTTTCTCCACCACTTACGATAACATCCTTCTTTCTATCCACAAGGAAGATAAATCCATCCTCATCAAGGCGGGCCATATCACCTGTAAACAACCAGCCATCCTTGATTGTCTCTGCTGTTGCCTCTGGATTATTATAGTAACAAGTCATAACACCAGGTCCAAACACACAAAGCTCTCCCACTTCGCCATGTGGCACCTCTACGCCTGCCTCATCTACAATCTTACACTGCCATCCATAACCTGGCACACCAATGGCACCAACCTTATGTATATTACCCATTCCAAGATGAACACAACCTGGTCCTGTAGACTCTGATAAACCGTAGTTTGTATCATAGTCATGATTTGGGAAATATTCTTTCCAACGTTTAATAAGTGAAGGTGGCACTGGCTGAGCACCAATATGCATAAGTCTCCACTGAGCAAGCTCATAATCTTCAAGCTTAATATCTCCTCTATCGAGAGCATCTAAAATATCCTGCGCCCATGGCACCAACAACCATACAATTGTACATTTTTCCTTTGAAACAGTCTCTATAATAGTCTCCGGTCTTGTTCCCTTAAGAAGCACTGCTTTGCTTCCTGCCACAAGACTTCCCATCCAATGGAATTTAGCACCTGTATGATAAAGAGGTGGAATACAAAGGAATGTATCTTCTCTTCCTGTTTCATGATGCTTCTGCTCCATCTCTGCTGCCTGTGTTAAGCTTAAATGCTTATGTAAAATAGCCTTAGGAAATCCAGTTGTACCAGATGAAAAATATATTGCTCCAAAATCTTCATCTGTTATCTCGATCTCTGGGCTCTTGCTTGAGCAATCTGCCACAAGTTCATGATAGCTCTCTGCGAAACTTGGACAGTTATCTCCAACATATATAAGAAGACGACCCTTGCTAAGTCTCTCCGCATTCATCTCAATACGTCCAATAAATGCAGGTCCAAAAACTATCATATCTACTTCTGCTAATTCTGCACAATATAAAATCTCATCTGCATCATAACGGAAGTTAAATGGCACCGCTATAGCACCTGTCTTTAAAACACCAAAATAAATAGGCAGCCATTCCAAACAATTGTACATTAAAATAGCTACCTTATCGCCTTTCTTTATCCCTCTACCTATAAGCATATTGGCAAATCTATTTGCCTTCTCATTAAATACGCTCCAAGTAATCTCTCTACGATAAGGTGTAAATCTGTCTGACTCAATAAGCTCATATTCCTTCCAAGTAGTTCTACGATTATCTTTCTCATCTGGATTAAGCTCAACTAAAGCCACCTCATCTGGATAAAGTTTTGCATTTCTCTCTAAATATTCCATTACTGGCATAATTATCTTTTCCTTCCCAATACGTTCTCTTCTTTGGTTATTGCTTTATCGCTTTAAACCTCTAAGAAATAACTTAACACTTTAGTGAAGAAAAGTCAATATAATTACGCCAGTAAACACTTTTATTTTTCTTATTATGTTTTAACAAAAGATAATTAATTTACAGAAAAAACCGCTGCACCATAGCCTTCTAGCGTTCCTTCGAAAGGCTTTTCTGTAATTAATTCCTGCTTTCCACTATATTGTGGTAAATTAGCCCCTTTACTCTTACCGCAGAACACAACTGTAACTTCCTTACCTTCTAGTCTTTTGACCATTGTGATAAGCCCCTTTTCATCATCTGTATCACAGCTCACTAATTCTCCTTCTGTCAGCTGCGGATATGCTTTTCTCACTTTTATAAGTCCCTTATACCATTCATATATATCAAGGTCCTTATATTTTTCATCCCATACCATTCCCCTACGATTGTCAGGGTCACCTCCACCAGTCATGCCGTATTCATCTCCATAATATATCATCGGCATGCCAGGAAGTAATAACTGCAATGCTGCTGCCAGCTTTAACTTATCCTTATTCTCTCCTGCCACATGTAAAAATCTAGCTGTGTCATGGCTATCTATAAGATTAAGAAGCACAGGATTAATCTCTCTATACAATCTTCCTCTCATAAAATCTAAACTTTGAAGAAATCTGCTAGCACTTATGGATTCATTACACACAAAATCCTGCACACTATAATAGAATGAGTAATTCATTATACTATCCCATTCATCACCCTCTAAGAAATCGCCAGCATAATGCCATATTTCACCTACTATAAATGCATCTGGCTTTATAGATTTTATAGCCTTTCTAAAACGCTTCCAAAAGTCATGGATAACCTCATCACCTACATCAAGTCTCCAGCCATCTATATTGCACTTCTCAACCCAGTACTTACCCACATTGATAAAATACTCTGCTACCTGATCATTATTAAGGTTAAGCTTTGGCATTCTGCCATAGTATGCAAACGATTTAAAGCTTGGACGCTCTGTTCTAGACCCAGCGAATATAGGGAACTTATCTATATAATACCAATCCTTATATCTAGATTGTTCACCATTTTCTGTTACGTCCTTAAATGCAAAAAAATCTGTTCCTGTATGATTAAATACACCATCAAGTAGAACCTTCATACCCAAACTATGAGCCTTATCTACAAGTTCTTTTAAATCCTCTTCGCTTCCAAAACTATCATCTATCTTATAGTAATCGATAGTATCATACTTATGAGTAGAGTTCGACTTAAAAATAGGAGTCATATATAACACATCTATGCCCAATTCCTTAAGACGTTCCAATGTATTTATAACACCTCTAAGATTGCCCTTTAATTCATCCTTCGGACCAATAGGCGCCTTATACCATTCCTTCTCACATATCTTCTCTGTTGTAGCATATCTAGATGGAAATATCTGATAAACCACCTTATTCTTCGCCCATTCAGGAACACTAAAACTTTCCTCCTCACGAAGATTTTGTGGAAGATCAAACATTCTATCTATATTATCTATTTTTTCTTCATAAAAGTCATAGTTACCATAATATGTTGTCTCTCCTGCCTTATCTACTAGCTCAAACTGATATCTAAGACATATACAATCTATATCTATAACCACTTCGTAGTAATCATGAAATCTACTAGTAGCTACCTTTGTCATCTCTTTAGATGCGGAAGTATCTAACATATGAAGAGGAATATACTTATCTCTATAATGAAGTATAACCTTCTCCATATCGTCCTTCTTTGTCTCTATACGTACGACAAACTTGCCTTTTTCTATAGCATAACAGTATCTTTTCTCCATATAATGTGTAATAGCTGAATATTCCATAATAACACAACCTTTCTCTAGATAGTTTATTTTGCTTATAAACAAACGTAAATATCTCATTCATTTGTTATATATTTTATTAAATTATCTCGTCGACCTCTATGATTTGTTTATTCTATCATTTTTAACTCCAAAATTCTAATAATTTCTTAATATTTTATTGTAGAAAACTATCATTTTATCCAAAATAAAAAAGGAGCAAGTTTTTACATAAATACTATATGTATCAGCTTACTCCATTTGTATTTGTTTAATATTTCTCTATCTATATTTGTTATAACACACAACCAGCTATAATTACTGGGAATTAATTTTATCATTTAAATCATTAAGATATACCCATCTATCCATCTTTTCTGACAACAATTCCTCAGCCTCGTCTTTCGCCTTTGTTAATTCATTTAACTTTACAAAATCTCTAGCATTCTTAACTATCTCATCTTCAAGCTGCTGCACCTTTTCCTCTAATGCTGCGATTTCTTCATCTATTTTCTCAAACTCTCGCATTTCATTATAAGACATTTTCAATTTAGTGCTCTTTGGCTTTACATTTTCTTTCGGCTTATCTGCACTTCTTTCTGCATCTGCCTTAGATGCTACCTTTTTTAAATTAATATTATAAGGATTTATGCCACTTTTTTCCAAGTAATCATCATAATTACCCTCATACTGTTTTATATCTGTTTCCCCTGTATTCTCATCTGTCTCATAGGAGAATATTCTTGTCGCCATTCTATTAAGGAAATATCTATCATGAGATACAGATATCACTATTCCATTAAACGAATCAAGATAATCTTCTAAAATCATCATAGTTGATATATCTAAATCATTAGTCGGCTCATCTAATATAAGAACATTTGGCGCTTCCATAAGAATCTTAAGAAGATACAATCTACGCTTCTCTCCACCTGAAAGCTTACTAATAAGCTGATACTGAAGTGTACTATTAAATAAAAATCTCTCAAGCATTTTTGTCGCGGATACTGTTCCATCCTCTGTCTGTACAAACTCTGCGGTATCTCTTATATAATCGATAACTTTCATATCTTCTGGAAGATATTCATTTTCTTGTGAAAAATATCCTATCTTAACAGTCTGCCCAATCTCTACATTTCCAGCATCCGGTTGAACCTTGCCCATAATTATCTTCATAAGAGTAGACTTACCGCAGCCATTTTCTCCTACTATTCCTACTCGATCATTTGCCAAAAATATATAACTAAAATCCTTTATGAGTGTTTTATCCTCATAACTCTTTGAAACACCTTCAAGCTCGATAGTTTTATTACCAAGTCTACTAGATAAAGAACTCATCTGTAGCTTCTCTACTTCCTTTGGTGCTTCCATATCTCTTAAGGCCTCATATCTTTGGATATGCGCTTTTTGCTTGGTACTTCTAGCTCTAGCTCCTCGTCTTATCCATTCAAGTTCCACTCTAAGGATACTCTGACGCTTTCTCTCTGAGGCAATAGCTATCTCTTCTCGTAATGCTTTCTCCTCAAGAAACTTTTCATAACCACCTGCGTATCTATATATTTTACCATCGTCAATCTCTACGATACCATTACATACCCTGTCCAAGAAATATCTATCATGTGTAACCATTATAAGAGAAGCCTTTAACTTCTTAAGATAATCTTCTAACCATGCTGACATATAACTATCAAGATGGTTTGTAGGTTCGTCTAATATAAGTATATCGCAGTCGCTTAAAAGAGTAGCCGCTAACGCCACTCTCTTTTTCTGTCCACCCGACAAATTATCTACAGCCAATTCATAGTCCGTAAAGCCTAATATATTTAATATATTCTTAGCTTCACCTTCTACATTCCATTGATTATGCTCATTCTTGTTCAAGGAAATAACATAATCGTAGATAGTTATACCTTCAGGAAATTCTGGATTCTGAGGCAAGTATTTTATCTTTACTCTATTAGCCTTGATTACCTCTCCCTCATCTGTCTCCATTTCTCCTGCTATTATTTTTAACAAGGTTGACTTTCCAGTACCATTTACACCTATAACTCCGATTTTTTCACCTTCATTTAAGGAGAAATCAGCACCTTTAAATAACACCTTATCTGTAATTGCTTTTGAAAATTCTTTTATAGTAAGTAAGTTCATATTTCTTCTCTCTAATTCTTTTATGGTT
>JAFOCU010000452.1 GCA_017381055.1 Lachnospiraceae bacterium | reverse complement strand
GACCGCTTCGGCCGAGAGGTCTTTCTGTCTCCCGACGGCGACGATCACTTCATCGTCACCGCAAAGGTGGCGGTCAGCCCCCAGTTTTTGTCGTGGGTGTTTGTGACAAATGAAGGTGACGGTGTATATAGCATTCAGGTTCCTGAGGGAGCACAGTACATTATCTTCAATAATGGTCAGGCACAGACAGACGATCTTACACTTCAGGGTGCAAATAAGATTTATGACAATGGTGTATGGTCTGATTATAATGTTGTAGTTGATCCAGTAGACCCAGTAGACCCAGTAGATCCAGTAGATCCAGTTGAAGGCAATGTATTCTTTAAGAATAATGATAACTGGAGCACAGTAAAGGCATATTACTGGAGCGATTCAAATACAAAGATGACATCATGGCCAGGAGTGGAAATGACAAAGGTAGATGGTAACATCTACGGAACATCAATTCCAGAAGATGCGCAGTATGTAATCTTTACAAATGGTAGCGGTTCACAGACAGCTGACCTTACACTTCCAGGTTTATACAAGCTTTATGATAATGGAAATTGGTCAGATTATGGTACAAAGACAGAAGACCCTACACCAGTAGGAAACTATATCTACTTTAAGAATACATCAAACTGGAGCACAGTAAAGGCTTACTACTGGAGTGATTCGAATACAAAGATGACAACATGGCCAGGTGAAACTATGACAAACTTAGGCGATGGAGTATATTCTATTGAACTTCCAGAGGATGCACAGTACATTATCTTTACAAATGGTAATGGTGCACAGACAAGTGATATAACACTTCAGGGAATGAATAAAATCTATAATAATGGAAGCTGGTCAAATTACCAGTAAAAAGTATACCATCATAGAAAAGGCTTTCAAGATGTTTTACATCTTGAAGGTCTTTTTGCATTTTATAATTATGACAAATGTAATATTGAAAAGATGTGACAATAATCACTTTTATATGTGGTGTTTAAGTGATAAGATATCTAATGTAAAAGCTATTTATCGAAAGGAAGTATGGATATGAGTAAAGTAATTGAAATTGACGGGCTTGTAAAGAGATATAAAGAGTTAGTTGCTCTTGATCATTTCAATCTTGAAATTGAAGAAGGGGAAATATTTGGCTTGCTTGGACCTAACGGAAGTGGAAAGTCTACAACAATTAGTTGTATACTTGGACTTCTTAAGTATGACAAGGGCGAGGTAAAGGTTTTTGGTCAGCCTATGGATGCAAGCAGCTATGAAAGTAAAAAGAATATAGGTGTAGTTCTTCAGAATGTAGCTGTATTTGAGGAATTGAATGTAGAGGAAAATATAGATTATTTTTGTGGTCTTTATATAACAGATAAGAAGCTTAGAAAGCAGTATGTAGATGAAGCAATTGAGTTTGCTGGTTTAGAAGAGTTTAGAAAGTTTATACCAAAGAAATTATCAGGAGGTCTTCTTAGAAGACTTAATATAGCTTGTGGTATTGCTCATAAGCCAAAGCTTATCTTTATGGATGAGCCAACAGTAGCAGTTGATCCACAGAGTAGAAATAAGATTCTCGAGGGTATTGTAGAACTCAATAAGCAGGGTGCGACTATTGTATATACTTCTCATTATATGGAAGAAGTTGAGCAGATTTGTACTAGAATAGCTATTATGGATCAGGGTAAGAATCTTGCTATAGGTACAAAAGAACAGCTTAAGGATATGATAAAAACTGGTGAGACTATTCAGGCTGAAATTCTTGATTTATCAGATGAAATCATGGAAGAGGTTAAGGGCTTACCACATGTATATAAGGTAGAGTATGTAGATAATCACCTTAAGGTTCATTATACAAAGGGACAGAGAAATCTTGTAAGACTTATAGATTTCTTTAAGGACAAGAATATTCAGTTCGGAAGAGTTTATTCAGAGCTTCCAACATTAAATGACGTATTCCTTGAAATTACTGGAAAAGAACTTAGAGATTAGGAGGGGAAGCTATGTTTTGGCATTTGTATAAATATAGGTTAAAGGTCCTATTTAAGGAAAAGGTACTTCTTTTCTGGACAGGAATATTCCCTATTGTGTTAGGTACATTTTTCTATATGGCATTTTCAGATATTACAGAAAAGTCAGAAAACGTAGATACTATCAATGTGGGAATCGTAGCCGATGAAGGTATTGATAAGAGCTCTGAAGAG
>JAFOCU010000451.1 GCA_017381055.1 Lachnospiraceae bacterium | reverse complement strand
GCTATTGGTACATATCTTAACTGGTTAGTAGTAGCTAAGAGATTACGTAGATATACAGTAAAGGCGGGAAATGCTATAACATTGCCAGAGTTCTTTTCTAATCGTTATAGAGATAAGAGTAAGTCTATATTGGCTATATCAGCAATATTTATAGTGATTTTCTTTGTTCCTTATACAGCATCAGGTTTTGCTGCATGTGGAAAGCTTTTCTCAACATTATTTGATATACCATATTTACCAGCGATGGTTGTAAGTGCGATTATTATAGTAGCATATACAGCGCTTGGTGGATATCTTGCAGCGAGTACAACAGATTTAATACAGAGTATTATTATGAGTTTGGCATTAGTAATTGTTGTTATATTTGGTATAAATGTAGCAGGTGGATTTGATGCAGTCGTTCATAATGCAAAATCCTTAGATGGATATTTATCTTTATTTACAAGTCATAATCCTGCAACAGGAGAAGGTGTAGCTTACAGTGGACTTAGTATTGCATCTGCTATGGCTTGGGGCTTAGGATATTTTGGTATGCCACATATTTTACTTAGATTTATGGGTATTGAGGATGAGAATAAGCTTAAGATTTCTAGAAGAATTGCATCAATTTGGGTTGTAATTTCTATGTTTGTTGCAATTGTAATTGGTGTTATAGGATATGGAATGTCTCAGGCAGGTGCAATTGAAAAGTTTGCAAATTCATCTGAATCAGAGACATTAATTATTAGAGTTGCAATGCTTTTAAGCGAAAATGGTATATTAGCTATCGTAATGGCTGGTTTGATTTTAGCTGGTATTTTAGCATGTACAATGTCAACAGCTGATTCACAGTTATTAGCTGCTTCGTCAAGTGTATCAAAGAATTTATTAGTAGACTGTGCAGGTATGAAGTTATCTCAGAAGGCTTCGATGCTTGCAGCTAGAGCAACAGTACTTGGTATTGCTGTAATTGGTGTTGTTATTGCATGGAATCCAAATAGTTCAGTATTTAAGATTGTATCATTTGCATGGGCAGGCTTTGGTGCTGTATTTGGACCAGTTATGTTAGCGTCATTATTCTGGAAGCGTTCTAACAAATATGGAGCGTTAGCAGGAATGATAGTTGGTGGTGTAATGGTATTTGTATGGAAGTATCTTATCGCACCAATGGGTGGAGTATGGGCTATCTATGAGCTTCTTCCAGCATTTGTATTATCAAGTATTACTATCGTAGTAGTGAGCTTACTTACAGGGGCGCCTGATAAGGAGATAGTAGAGGAATTTGAAAGCGTATAATAAGCTTATATAAGAAAAAAGATAAAAGATAAAAACCGTGAGGAATGATATCAGAATAGATAATATTTCTCACGGTTTTTTTAGGATGTAGAATAAAAACTTACTTTATGCTTTTAAATGTTTTTTAAGAACAGCTTCCAGTTCGTTATAATCAATTGGTTTTGATAAATAATCATTGAAGCCAGCGTTTATATATTTTTCTCTAGCACCTACAATTGCATTGGCTGTTAATGCGATAACAGGAGCTTCAAAAGATATATTGTTATCCATAGTCTTTAGTCGTTGCAGAACTTCTAAGCCATCCATTTCAGGCATCATATGGTCTAAAAGAATTAAATCATAGCTATTTTTCTGAACCAATTCAAGACATTCTCGTCCACTTGAAGCCATATCTATTTGTAATTGTGTTTTCTTAAGTAAGCCTTTTACGATAGTTAGGTTGATTTGGTTATCGTCAACTGCAAGTATACGTTTGTTTGGTGCAGTGAACGATTCGGTATAAGTACTTTGTACTGTAGAATAGCTTAGGTCTACTGCGCCTATAGGTGTAGGATCTATGATCTGCTGAGGAATTCTTACAGTGAATTTAGAACCACGCTGGTATACGCTTTGAACATCGATAGTTCCATTCATCATCTGAAGAAGATTATATACAATACTAAGTCCAAGGCCTGTACCTTCAACCTTGTGATTTATATTTTCGTCCAAGCGTTGGAATTTATCAAATAGTTTAGAGATATCTTCCTTCTTTATACCGATTCCTGTATCTTCAATAATACCCACAAGAGTCATATGTTCCCTATCATGTATTTCCGCCTCAAGGCTAACTTTAACCCATCCTGATTTGGTGTATTTTACAGCATTATTTATAAGGTTTATAAGAATTTGTCGAATACGTATTTCGTCACCATGAAGCATCTTTGGCATCTGAGGGTCCAAATTAAAGGAAAGGGATAGTCCTTTTTTCTTTGCTCTAAAGGTTACAATGTTATATAGTTCTCGAACTTCTTCGCTTACAGTATAGTTGTTTGGCACAATGTTCATCATACCAGATTCGATTTTTGTAAAATCAAGGATATCATCGATAATAGCAAGTAATGACTTTCCGGCATCCATAATACTAGCTGCATGACTATGGATTTCATTAATATCATCTTCACGCATAATCATTTCATCCATACCTAATACAGCATTTAAAGGGGTTCTTATTTCATGACTCATACTAGCAAGAAATGCACTCTTAGATGCGTTAGCTTTATCAGCATTTTTCTTTGCCTCGTTCAATTCGTTAATATATTTCATACGATTTGTCAAATCAGTACCAGCTATGATATAGCCAATTATATCTCCAAAATCGTCAAATATTTTTTGAACACTGAGATTAAAGTAAACATTATTGGTTTTACAGTTTGCGTCAAGCTTTGTAGAGCTAACAATGTCTATAATGTTTGATGCTGGACAATCAAATATATCTTCAAGGTTGTAGGCTTTGTTATCATCTAGTTTTAAAAAGTCTTTCGATGAACTGCTTGCAAAGGTTAAAGATAGATCATCATCAAAAGCTAAAAGATATACTTCTGTTAGTTTATCTACGTAGGCAGCTATATTGTCTGCATCAATACGGTTTTGTTTATTAAAATCTAAACCGCT
>JAFOCU010000450.1 GCA_017381055.1 Lachnospiraceae bacterium | reverse complement strand
TAGTTTCAATAATTGAATAACAATATTAATTCCAAGTCCAGTACCTTCCACATATCTATTCTGTCTATCTTCAATTCTTGTATATTTAGCAAATAACTTTTCTACATCCTCCTCTTTTATACCCACACCTGTATCCTTAACTGTAAAAGTTAAAATCTCATTGTCACCTTCTCTTCGACCTTTAAGTTTCACTGTAACGCTTCCACTTGGTGTATACTTAATAGCATTATTCAGAATATTAATAAGCACTTGCTTAATTCTTAAATCATCGCCATAATATTCAGATGGAATAAATCTATCTACTTCAAAATTAAGCTCTAGTCCCTTTTCTTTAGCTTTAATATCAAACATATTTTGAATATCATATAACAAGCTAGCCATATCATATCTAGCTTGTGATAATACCATTTTTCCTGATTCAATTTTCGATGAATCTAATATTTCATTAATAATACCTAAGAGATTATGTGCCGATCCTTTTATATCAGCCGCATACTTCTTTATATCCTGCTCACTACTCTCACGAATAATCATTTCATTCATACCAAGCACTGCATTGATAGGTGTTCTTATCTCATGAGACATCTTTGCAAGAAAGTCAGACTTTGCTCTGTTTGCCGCATCCGCTCTCTCTGTCTGCTCTTTTAATAGTCGAACTAACACCGCATCTGGATTAGCAATAGTTGAATATGTACATAAGCACAACAAAATAACACCTAGACTAGATGTCAATGCTGCTGGCACTATCATTTGGAACACTGCCGCAATCAACTCACATGACAATGCAATTATAATTGCATTCTTATTTTTCTTAGAAATCTTTTTATTGTACTTAATCAATAGACGTATAATAAGAACTACATATATTCCAACACAGACATAAACTGCATTAGGACCTGGACCATAGGACCAATTTCCCGATGGTTCTTCCATATAGTATATAGGCAAAAATAGCGTCAATACGCATACCAAACCATAAGGTATATATGTCCATTTTTTATATACTAGCTTTGCGTCTAATTCCTTTTCAATTATTATCTCAAGATACTTATACACAAGAAGAAAAAGAGTTGTCATCGATATAAAAAAACATATATGCACAACTCTATTAACAATAGGCAAAACCATATGCAAATGATTTACCGTGTAATTGCTTGCAATATCAAAACACATATTAATAAGCGCGAAAATTAACAGCTTATTAAATAAACCATTTTCTTTATTCCTTTCCTTAATACCTCCAACGCACATTGAAAGCATAATCAATAATATACAAATACAATATAACTGTGCCTTATAATATAATAACATAGTACTCCTCCCTCAACTAAAATAGACTCAACTCAAAGGTAGAGACTAAATCTCTACCTTTTCCTCTTTGTCATAATATTTAATTGCATTCTTTGTTGTATTCTTTACATCATACAATGATGAATCTGCATATTTTAGTATTTCTGATAAATCTTTTTCAGTTGTAACATTTGTCGCTGTTGCAACTCCTATTGAGCATGAAAGTTTCTTTTCCCTCTTAATAACTATCTGCTTGCCTAAAAAACTACTAATCTCATTAACGTATCCATTCTTAGATAATAAAACATCAAGTGTTAACCTAGCTGTAGCCATAGCTTCCTCTTTAGTTGCATTAACTAATACAATTAAAAATTCATCTCCACCGTATCTTATGGCAAAACCGCTCTCTTTTGCCGTGCTATTAAGGATACTTGCAACTTCTTTAAGAACCAAATCTCCCACATCATGACCAAAGGTATCATTGTAATATTTAAAATTATCCAAATCAATATACAACACAGCTAAATCTACTGCCTTTCCTTTGTCTTTAGCATCTTCTAATATCTTATTAAAGCTATCATTTAATCCATTTCTATTCCTTAACCCTGTAAGGTAATCTGTGAATGAGGCTTCTTTAAGAGCCACATTAATATGTCTTATCTCATTAAGATTTTCAATTTTTTCTACAGCTATAATCAACTGTCTAAGTAGCAAATTAAAAAGATTTGCTTCATTTTCATTTAAAAGGTATCTATACGTTTCAACATTCCAATTTGTTTTTGTATAAATACAACTTATAAACAAGCTATCTAGCTTCTCATTTTCAAAAAACGGACTACACACGATGGAATTAAGAACATCCATTCCAAAAACATCAAGAATCTTCTTATAATCCTCATAATTCTTATCTATTTTAGCTGTAACAAATCCACTTTTACTCTTTTCAAAATAAGACCTAAACATCTCTAACTCATTTTCACTAAGCTCAACCGAGCCATCACAAAAAACTACTTCTGCTGACTTATCATAAAACTTAATATACAAAAATGTATCTAAGTTAAAGTTAAGCATAAAGGAATTAGCTGCAGTTCTTATTAGTTCTTCCTTTGTCTTATCATGAATCTCCAAAATATTTTGCCATACGGATATAAGTTCAATCTGATTGCTCATATCCTGGTTTTGCATAACCATACTAGACTTATCTAAGAGTTCATCAATCTGTTCAATAGTATAATTCTCCAAAGAACACTTCACAGGTTTTTGATTATAATCAGCTCCATGCTTCATATTCAAAAGAAGCTCCATCTGATCTGTATATCCTCTATCTTCAGCATACTTATATGCTTCATCAAGCATAAGCTGTTCATTCTCTTTATCATCAAGCTTTCTATATGCTTTAGCCATAGCCACATGTAATTGTACAAAACTAAAGAATCTATTTCCATCTGAAGCAATACAATGTTTCTGCGCCTTTTGATAATATTCGAGTGCTTGCTCATATTCACCATTTCGTTCCTCAAGCAAACCCTTTACAAAGTAATGTAAGAACAACTCATCATCATTACCAGTAAATGCTCTATCCTTATTATCAGCGTCTCTATATGTACGATTATTAATAATATGATCTAAAAATTTCTTATTTGTGTTAAGATAAAAACTACTCTCATATTCGTATGCAAGTCTCACACTTGTAAGAGCCAACAAACCATATAACTTAGCTATATTACATACTCGCAAGTCATTAAGTCTCATTTTATCAACTATTCTTACGCACATCTTTAGGTAATTAAAGGCACTATTATTATCCTGAGCTAATATGCAATTTATAGACATATTATATAATGTTTCGCCAACTGATTTTATATCGCCTCTACGCATAAAAATGCCCAATGCTCTATTATAACATTCATTAGACTTCTTAAAATTTCTAGCTGTACAGTTTACATATCCTTGACCATTCTTTGCCTCAGCAATCTCCTTATCATCACTATCACCAGCCAACTCAATATATTTCTCATAATACTTCTCTGTGATATTAAATATACCTACCGATGATGTAATCATAATAAGCTTCTGATATGCTTTTAAAATAAGACAAGTATTTCCTAGCTTTTCCGCCAAAACAATTCCTTCTCCACACTTATCCATCCTCTGTTCTATATCTTCAACAGTCTTTGCATGTCTATATACCTCAAAATCATTTTGATATCCATATATATACATATTTGCTAAATGATTGAAATACTTATATTTTTTTATCTTTTCGACAAACTCATCCGGCAGCTCAATATCCTTTACAATAAAATATATATTATGACATCCCGACATATCAATCATATACTCTAGTATGTCTGCTCTAAAAATATAGCTTTCATTTTGAAGTTCCTTAGCAATTTCCTTACATCTTTTTGCAACTTTTTTAGCATATTCGATTTTACCACTATACATTTGAATATATGTATATAAAAGATAATAATTATATTCATATTCTAGAGACTCAAAATTCTCATACATCTCTTTTAAATTATCACACAATATTAATGCTGTTGCAAAATCACCTAAATTAATAAGCACGTCTGTATATAATCTTAAAAGTTCAAATTTACAATCTGGATCTAAATACACTTTATCATTAGCAAGTTTCTTATGTATCTTCTGAAGATAATATTCTGCCTGCTCAAGCTCTACTGTACAAAACATAGCCTTTAACTTATGTAAATATTCATATGATTTTTTACTATCGAATACAAATTCGTTACCATCCTCTACTTCAGCTTCACTCTCATACGCTCCACCTTCAAATACACATCCTTTAGCATTAATAATATTAATAAAGCTATTCCACTCATTTTTATTAACACTAGAAATATGTTTCAAGTCATTATATGCAGCAAAAACTCCTATGTTTTCATTGTCAGAACTTTCAAAAATCCTTCTTAACATTCTAATAGCCGAGCCCGAAACCATATGTACATTATCTATCATAATAAGTAACGGATGTTTCTTACTCAAACCGATAATAATATTGCAAATGCTTTCCAGCATTTTAGACTTTTCAAATTTAATCTCATCAAGAATAAACGGTTCATATCTAACGCAATCACCGCTATCTATATACGCCTCTAAAAAAGACTTATGCAACTGATATATATCGAATTTATCTAAATATTCCTCTATTGTCAAATCACTATAATGCTTCTCGTAGCAATTCCTAATAATTGTCAAGAACGGTTCATAGCTCTCTACCATCTCATTATTTGCAAAATGGACATAGTTAACCTCTATATTATCATAAACTGTCATTGCATTTTTCGCGTCTTCTGCATCAATGCTATATCTTCCATAATGCTTAACAAATACATAGTTATTATTATTTCTACCAATGGAAGAAGCTATATTATTCATATATGTTGCTGAAATTACTCTTTTTCTGTTTTTCATGCATATACCTCTTTCTGTTTTTCACGACAAAATCTACAGTATATTATACACAAAAAAAGCCAACTAAACAACATAAATAATTCACTTCTTTACAATTCCAACTTAATCTGCCTTACGAATTCCAGTCACAGAAAATATTACCCACTCAGCAATATTTGTCGCATGATCTCCTATTCTCTCTAAGTATTTTGCTATCATTAATAAATCAAGAGCAAACTCTCCATCCTCAGGATTATTTGCAATCCAATTAATAATACTTGTTTTAATATCAGAAAAATAGTTATCTACTATATCATCCTGCTCAATAACTTTTTCTGCAATAACCGTATCTTTTTTCACAAAAGCATCTACACTAGCAGTTACCATTTCAATAGTTTTATATGCCATCTCACTAATTAGCTTCATCTCTCCAACTGTTCTTCCGTCAAGAAAAGTAACTATCTCAGCTATGTCTTCTGCCTGATCTCCGATTCTTTCCATATCAGTTATCATCTTAAGTGCTGCCGAAATCATTCTAAGATCCCTTGCTACTGGTTGCTGATGTAGCAAAAGCTTCATACAACGGCTTTCTATATCTCTTTCCATCTGATCAATGGACGCCCCGCTTTCTTTTACAGTTTTTGCAAGCTGTACATCTCCCAAGTTAATTGCCTTAGTTGCTTTATCTATAACTTCTTCACACATAGACCCCATCTCTATGATTTCTTTATTTAACTCTGCCAATTGCTCATCAAATCGATTTCTCATACCTTCCTCCTTAGCCAAATCTACCTGTTATATAGTCTTCTGTTCGTTTATCTCTTGGCGTAGAGAAAATTTCATCAGTTATACCATATTCAACCAATTCTCCCAACAAGAAAAACGCCGTATAATCAGAGACTCTTACTGCCTGCTGCATATTATGAGTAACCATAACAATAGTATACTTTTCTTTTAATTCCATAACCAATTCTTCTATTCTAGAAGTTGATATAGGATCAAGAGCTGATGTAGGCTCATCCATTAAAAGAACCTTTGGTTGCACAGCCAATGCTCTCGCAATACACAATCTCTGCTGCTGCCCACCAGACATACCTAATGCATTCTTCTTAAGTCTATCCTTTACCTCATCCCAAATGGCAGCATCTCTTAATGCATTCTCAACTATCTCATCCAATTGAACCTTATTAGTAATTCCATGAGTACGTGGTCCATATGCCACGTTATCATATATACTCATAGGAAATGGATTAGGTTTCTGGAATACCATACCTATCTCTTTACGCAAATTATTAACATCAACTTCTTTTGCAAAAATATCTTCTCCATTATATTTTACATCTCCTGTTATCTTGACACTAGTAATTAAATCATTCATTCTGTTAAGAGACTTAAGAAATGTTGATTTTCCGCATCCTGAAGGACCAATAAATGCTGTAATGCTCTTTTCCTTAATTTCTATATTTATATTTTTCAAAGCCTGATGTTCTCCATACCACAAGCACATATCCTTAACTGATATAATATTACTCATAGACTTCTCCTTTTCTGAAAATACTTCTGTACTAATGTAGCTGCAAAATTAATTATAATTACAAGAATCATAAGAATTGCAGCAATCGCGAATGCAATAGCAAACTCACCTTGTTCCTTTGCATATACATAAAGAGCTACTGTAAGCGTTGCCCCCGGCGAAGACAATCCCTCTACTACTCCATTTACCGTATGAGCAAAGCCTGCTGTAAATAAAAGCGCTGCAGACTCACCAATTATTCTACCTATTGCAAGGATACAACCTGTTATCACACCATCCACACACCCTGGCAAAACAACAGTCCTTACAACTCTCCATTTACCTGCACCTAATCCAAAAGCACCCTCTCTATACGACTGTGGAACTGTCTTTAAACTTTCCTGTGTAGTTCTCATAATAGTTGGAAGATTCATAATAACCAATGTCAACGCACCTGCCATAAGACATGTTCCCATGTTATTAGAAAAAAGTAACATTCCTACTAGACCATATATAATAGACGGAATACCTGCTAATGTTTCTGCTGCATATTCAATTATTCCTACAAGTTTTTTATTAGTAGCATACTCTGTAAGATAAACAGCTGCGCCTACACCTAATGGCAAAACAATTATTAATGTTGCCATAACAATATATATAGTATTCAAAATATCTGGAAGAATTCCTATTCTATCCGCCAAATAACTTGGACTTGTTGACAATAACTCCCAAGTTATAGTTGGAATACCTTTGCTAAAAACATAAAAAATCAAATATAATACTAATGCCGCAGTTATGCCCACAGATAATAACATTAATACTTTTAATATCCACTCATAAAATATTCTCTTTTTCGATAACGGTTTAGTTAACATAAGCTACTCCTTTTCTTTCTTAAGGAAGAAATTTAGTGTTGCATTAATAAGCATAATAAACAAGAATAATACTAATGCAATAGAAAACAAAGCTTGTCTCTGTAATCCGCTTGAATAAGACATCTCACTAGATACCGCCGTTGTAAGAAATCTAACACTTTGAAATAAAGAATCTGGCATATTAGGAGCATTTCCTGCTACCATCATAACAGCCATCGCTTCTCCAATTGCTCTTCCTACACCTAAAACTACCGCTGCTGCTATACCACTTTTAGCCGCAGGAACAGAAACTCTAAAATAAGTTTCTACCTTCGTAGCTCCCAAAGCAAGAGAAGCATCCTCATAATCTCTAGGCACTGCATCTAACGCAGTTATTGCCATCTTTATAATAGATGGCAAAATCATAATCGCTAAAACAATTATAGATGCAAGTAGACTTGCTCCATCAGGCACATTAAATAGCTTTCTAATCCCTGGGACTAGTACAAGCATGCCTACCAAGCCATAAACTACAGACGGAATACCAGCTAACAAGCTTACTGCTGATTGCATTATATCCTTTACTCTTGTAGACGCCAACTTTGATAGATATACAGCTGTCATAAATCCAATAGGCACACCTATCAGTATAGCTCCTGCTGTTCCGTATACACTTGTTAATATAAACGGTAATATACCATATTTTGCTTCCACTGCTGTTGAAGCCCATTGCTTACCGAACAAGAAATCTATAGGTCCAATTTCTATTATTGCTGGAAGTCCTGAAATTACCAAATATATAGTAATCAATAATACACATCCCACAGTAATCAGACCCAGTAAAAGAAATATTCCACCAATTATTCGTTCTACTTGTTTTTTATTTTTCATCACTGCATCCCTACTATTAATTTGCTGGTACTACTCCCGCTGCTGAAATAATTTCATTAGCATCTGTTGAAGTAATATAATCGAAAAACTTCTGTGCTGATTCACTAAGTTTCTTATCTTTCTTTGTCACTAAAACAAACGGACGCTGAACTACATAGCTACCATCCTTAATATTATCAGTTGTTGCTTCAACGCCATCTACAGTAACCATCTTCACACTATTCTTTACAGATGCTACTGAAGCATATCCAATTGCTCCCGGATTATTCGAAACCGTTGTAATAACATCACCTGTTGATGTTAATTCTTGACGATACACACATGCATCTTCTGTATCTGTAATAGACTCAAAACCATCTCTTGTACCGCTTCCAGCCTCTCTACCGATAACTACTATTTCCAAATCAGCACCGCCAACCTCAGACCAGTTCTTTATCTCACCTTTATATATCTTAGAAATAGTTTCCAAGCTTAAATCATCAACTGAATTCTCTGAATTGATAATAATACCAATTCCATCGTATGCAAGAACAGTTGCTTGTAAACCTGATTCTAATTCCTCAGTCTTTAATTCTCGAGATGACAATCCTATATCACATCTTCCTTCTGAAACAGCCTTAATTCCACTACCAGAGCCAGTTGGATTATAAGTAAAGTTAATTCCTGTATCCTTTTGGAAAGACTCTCCTAACGCTCCAATAACCTTTTCCATAGATGTTGAACCATCTGTTGTAACCTTTCCCTTTGTTTCCTTGCCACAACCTACTAAACTCATCATCGCCATTGCTGCAACGGCCATCACACAAATCATCTTTTTCATTTGAATGTCTCCTTTCAGACCAAATAGTTTTGTTTTTTCATGTACAAGTTTAGTTTAAAGTAACTATGTAAAATAAAAAATACAGATTGAGTAAAATCACAGTTAAATAATGTCAAAGGAATGTTAAATTAATTTAACAAAAATACCTCTTAGATAGATTCAGTTAAAAACCTTCTCTACCTAAGAGGTATTATTTATTACCGTATTATTTTATTATCCTACTAACCACTTATGTTTTTCTACACTATACAATGGTACAAAAGGAATAAGTATCGGTGTCTTCTTCACATATTCCTGATACTCAGGATTTGTTCCATAATTCTTATTCTGACGAATCTCAAGTCTTCTTGCTCCGCCAAACATTATGTATACAATACACACGTAGCCGATAATTGCTCCTATCCACTGCCATACTCCATTAAAGCAGTCAACACCAGTCACAAACACTCCCGTCCAAAATACAACTTCACCTAAATAATTAGGGCATCTTACCATTCTGTATAATCCACTATCACAGAAACGGTTAGGATTCTTAGCTTTCGCCTTTGACTTTTGAGCATCTGCTAACGATTCAAGAAGTATGCCTAGAGCCATCCTTTATCTCTTTCTTCATTGTATTTCTATATGAAGCACTTTTAATTTCACGAATTAATAAGTATCCGCCTAATCTACAACCATATATTACGAATAATACCGACGCAATTAATGTACCTATAGTTAAATTATCCATAAAAATAATAGGCACAGCTACACCAAATGCTGCTATGGAAAATCCGTAGCCCAAAGAAATAAAGTAGACATACTTGTAAAAACCAATACAACTAACAACTAATGCAATAATCAGCATTATTAAAAACTCAAAACCATATACCTGTAAAAATGACATTTATTACACCCTACACTTACATATATATCTTATACAAATACTTCTTTGATACTATTGTAATGTAAGAAGATTCCTTGAGCGCCAAGTTCCTCTATTTCTTCCTTTGTAGCAAGTTTATATCCTAATGTTTCTGCCTCTTGAAGTTTTAAGTCACTTTCATCAAAATCCATCTCAAAACGATAAATATCTACAAAATAATTATCACCTTCACCTGGATTCTCTCTCTTGTATGTAAATACATATCCGCCATCCGCATTTGAAACATCAAGACCTGTTTCCTCAAGAACCTCTCTCATGACAGCTTCTTTAGATTCTTCTCCTGCCATTACTCCGCCACCGGAAACTTCCCACCATCCTGGTGCCCATGACTTTGTCATAACTCTCTGTGTAATCAAATATCTACCATCTTTTCTTCTTATAACGCCTAAAACAGTTAAATGATACTCACCATCCTTAAGACACCAATCATTTCTCTTCATTGTACGTCCTGTTTTCTGCTTATTTGCATCATAAATATCCCAAAATTCCATCTTTCTATCCTCTCAAATTTTTCAATTATGTTAATACGAATATTATAATAGAATTAAATGTCTTTTTCAATCTTTATCAATCTTTGATTATATAAATCTTTACTTCTTATCAAACAATGCTCTACGTTCTGTAGAATATCTCATCATTTTTCTCATACCTTCAATATCTTCATTTTCAAGCATTTCTTTTAGTTCGATAAATTTATCCATAAAAAGATTCATCTGATCAAGTAATGCTTCCTTGTTAGCTACAAATAACTCGCTCCACATAAGATCATTAATTCTTGCAATACGTGTAAGGTCTCTAAAGGAATCTCCTGTAAAATTCTCCATATGTTCTTTATCATTACAAGTCATTAATGTAACCGCAATACAGTGAGTTAACTGAGATAAAAATCCTATCATTTCATCATGCTCTTCCGGCGAAAGTGTAGCTACATTAGAAAATCCCAAAAGTCTTCCAAGTTCCATACAGTTCTGAATAGCGTCTGGTGTATTCTTTTCAGTTGGTGTCACTATATAGTTTGCTCCTGCAAATATTTTATCCGAACTATTCTCAACACCTGAAACTTCACGTCCTGCCATAGGATGGGCAGCAATAAACTCTACATCATCTCTTAACATATCCTGTATTTTATATACAATACTTCCTTTAACACCTGTTACATCTGTTATAAGAGAACCACTCTTTAAAAGATGCTGATTTTTCTCTATCCATTCCACAAAAACATGTGGATATAAAGCAAATATAACCAAATCAGCCTCTCCAATAATCTTTTCATCAAGCTCTGTGGAACCTTGATCAATTAAATTTTCATTTATTGCATAATCTATAGAACTTTGATCTTTAGTAATAGCACTAATATGAAATCCAAATCGTTTCAACACTCTAGCATAACTACCACCCAAAAGTCCTAGTCCTACAATTAATATCTTTTTACTTACATCAACAATCATTTTCTTTATACCTCTGTCCCTAGCTGCATTATTTCCTTACGTTTTAACATAATGTAATCTGCTTCTAATTTAGCTGTTTCCATATCTGGCACTACTACATCAGCTGTTGCTTTATAAATATCAATTCTTTCATCATAAAGCTTTTGTAATTTTTCATATGTATCTGACAATGGTCTATTATCTGTTGCCTGCAAACGATTAATATCTGCATTAATAAAAAACAACTTACCATTTTGCTTAAGATATCTTACATTTTCTTCGCGAAGTATTGCGCCTCCACCAGTAGATATTATCTTACTTCCTTCTGAAGACACTTCTCGTATTATATCTGTTTCTAGATCACGAAAATACTTTTCTCCCTTTGTATTTATAAGTTCTTTTATAGAACAACCACATCTATTTTCTATCTCAGCATCAGTATCAACAAACTTAAATCCATCAATATCTAACAATTTGCCAACAGTGCTCTTTCCACTTCCTGGCATTCCTGTAAGAACAATATTTTCCTTCGCAGACAATATTGACGAAAACACCTCATCAGCTACCGTCTTATCTATGGATGTATCAAGGAATTTTTCTACCGCTACTACAGCCTGCATAACTAACATATACAGACCACCTTCTGCCTTAATATTCTTATTTCTAGCATCAAGGACAAGATTAGTACATAAAGGATTATATACTGCATCTACTACCCCTTCTAATTCATTGAATGCCTCAATATCTATAGGTTTAGATTGGCATTCTGGATACATTCCCGATGGTGTAGTATTAATAATTACATTTGCATCTAAATGAGTTTCTAGCACTTCTTCATATGTAACGCAATCATCCGCTTTTCTTCTACTTACATTAAGTATTTCAGCTGCTCCTAAATCTGTAGCTACAACACGTGCTGTTTTACTTGTACCACCTGTTCCAAGTATCAATACCTTTTTCCCAGACAAACTCACACCAATCTTTTCGATTAATGCCTTCATGCCATAATAATCTGTATTATATCCATATAATTTTCCATCTTTATTTACAATCGTGTTAACTGCCCCAATTCTTGAAGCGATTTCACTTATAGAATCAAGAAAAGGAATAACCGTCTGTTTATATGGAATTGTTACATTTATAGCTGCAAACTCCTTCTTTTCAAAAAAAGGAGTTATCTCTTCCTCTGTCAACTCTATTAGTTCATAATTATAATCAGCTAATTTCCCATGGATTTCTTTTGAGAAACTATGTGTTAATTTTTTACCAATACAACCATATTTTTTCATAGGTTAGATACTCCTTTTTTTGTTATTTTCTTTTTATGAAAACATTAAATTTCTACATGAGGTGCAAATGTTCCTGCAATCTTTAATTTATCACAGACACTATTTAACTCTTCTATCATTTTCTTTCCTTCTTGTGTAGCTGTTGAGCCATCTATCTCTATATAGAAATAATATTGCCAAGAATGTTTTCTCAATGGTCTACTTCTAAGGGCTGTCATATTAAATCCATATCTTCCGATAATATCGATAGCTTGTGCCAAAGAGCCTGCTTCATTTTTCACAGTAAACATCAATACAGAATTCGTATGAGATAATGTATTTGCCTTAACTCTTGACAAAACTGCAAAACGAGTGGTATTTTCGCTGCTCTTATTAATATCGCTTTCTAAAACTTCAAGACCATATATCTGCGCTGTCTCCAAACTAGCAATAGCTCCTACTGTTTTGTCTTTTGCATCAGCCACACTCTTTGCTGCACCTGCTGTATTGTTAGCTTCCTCTGTATCTAAGTTTCTAAGTTTAATGTAATCATGACACTGACTAAGAGCCTGAGGATGACTAACCACTTTCTTTATATCAGAAACTGTTGCACCTGGAACTCCTAAAAGATTTTGATGAATTTCTAATTCATATATTCCGTTTATATAAAGTGAACCCTTAAAAATCAAATCTATAGTCTGCCCTACCTCACCAGCATAGCTATTTTCGATAGGAAGAACTACCACATCATTTTCACCACTAACTACAGACTCATATGCAGCCTTAAAATCCTTACAAGATATTCTGTTGCTTTCTGGGAAAATTCTTCCTGCAGCTATGTGTGCAAAAGCACCTTCCACACCACTATATGCAACCTTTAATCCATTTTGCATTTTATACTGATATGCTCGTGATACAGCCATTACATTTTTAATATAGTCAATATAGTATCCTTTTAATGACTCATCTTCAATATAGTTAGAATTCTTCTCAATAACAGCCGATTCTCTTGCCTCATCAAGAATTGGGAGTCCAAATTCTTTTTTATGGTCATAAACCATTTCGGCAGCTCTCATTCTTTTTACGAAAAGCTCCGCCATCTTTTCATCAACTTCGTTTATTATTTTTCTCGCTTCTTCTAACTTATTTTCCATAATTTATATC
>JAFOCU010000449.1 GCA_017381055.1 Lachnospiraceae bacterium | reverse complement strand
AGCCAGCCTGTGACCGCAGTGCGGAAGGCGAACTTTTCAGAGCCTCTTTAGAGGCAAGCAGGGAACAGCGGCTTATAGCCGCAGAGCAAACCACCAGCTAAGCTGGTGGTACTGATTATATTATATAAGTAATTTATGCACCATATTATAGGACGAAATAGTACAGAGGTACTAGAAAAATATAAAAAAGTATAAAAAATGGCAAAAAAGTAGTGCGGAGGTACTAGATAGAAAAATACTACTACTAATGGAGGGGGAGATGAGGGAAGATACTATATATTAAAAGGGTTTGCGAAAGAGGGGGTAAAATTAATAAAAAAATGGTGAGTTGAAATAATAGTACATAACTATCAATAAATGAAGAAAATAGGAGATGCAGTCTTAGAAAAATAATAAAAAATGTTGAAATGCTTAAAAGCCTATGATAGATTTGGTGTGTGGCAAATATAAATATTTTTGTGAAAACAAAAATTGGAGGTTTTTATGAGAACATTTAAGAATGCTGGGAAAAAATTAATTGGGTTATTAGCAGTAGGTGCAATTGTTACTACTGCAGTTATAAATGGAAGTTCACCTAAGGCTCACGCTAATGTAGAGACAAATGGTGATGTAAAGCAGAACATGGAGAATGGTGCATATTCTTATTGTGTTGAGGGTGCAGGCACAGGTACAGAATTTAATGCAGATAATTGGACTTTTAAGAGTCTAATGGATAATGGTGTTTCAGATAAGTATTTGGACAAGAAGAGTTTAGAAAATGGTATAAAGTGTTTAGACAAGAAGTTTGCAACAGGTATTGTAGCAAATATACATTCTCAAGCTAAGGAACCAGTAATCCGTTTAATTAATGGTATGGAATATGAAAACATGAAGGATGTTGGAACTGATTCACGTTCTGGATATGCTATGTTGGACAAGAAGATAAACTTAGATGATAAAAGTCGTTTTTCGGCAAAGTTTACTTTTTCTATGCCGGAAGCAACATGCTATGATGGATATAAAAAAGGAGCAGGCGGAGACGGTATAGTATTTGTAATCACAACAGATGAAGAATTGAACGGCTTATCAGGTGGAGCAATCGGGTACAAGGGAATAAAGAATAGTGTAGGCATTGAGTTGGATTCATTTTATAATACAGATAATGGGCAGAAATATTTTGATCCAACATATGATAAGAAGTATGAAAGTTATAGAAAAGATCATGTAGCAGTTGTACTTAATGGTAAAAATACATCAGTAGATGATCATATTGCAACATCATTCCTTTATGAGAGTGGTCATTTAGAAGGATTTACTCAGCAGGGAAGTCTTACTACATATGGTGAAGAGTGTGATACTCGTTTGTTTACTGTATGGGCTGAATATGATGGAAATAACTTATATGTAAGCTATGCAAAGGGTGATTTTGTTAATGCAGTAAGACCAGAAACTGCTCAGATAGTAGTTGATAGTTCTAAGGAGCCTGCAGTAAAGGCACAGTTAGACAATTTTGCAGGAGACTTTGTAAAGATTGGTTTTACATCAGCAATTGGCTCATCAAAGGCTAATCATACAATACATAGTGTTGCATTTGCTAATGAATATATTGAAGGTGGTATTAAGACTGCTTACACAGAAAACTACTATGTAGAGGTACCAGCAGATGCTGTAGCAGAAAATGCTATAGAAGTAAATGGAAAGAAATATATTTTAGTAAAGACTAATGTGGTATTAGATGCAGAGGCAGGTTCTAATGTTGCAATTACAGATTTAACAGAAGAATATATCGATGATTATGCAGCAACAGATTATGCAGAAATGGGATATCCAAGTGTTGCTGAAGTATCAGTAGATGGAACAACAGTTGTAAATCAGTTCTTTAGTAAGATTAGTATTGAAATCACAGCAGAGGATGAGTACTATACAGGAAATCCATATAGCAGTGATGAAGTGAAAGTATTATTAGGCGAAGAAGATGATGTAGTAGTATATTACGAAGGTACTGGTGATACAAAGTACGAGAAGACTACAACACCACCTACAGAGGTTGGAACATATGTTGCAACAGCAGTATTGGGCAATGCGAAAGCAACAGATGAATTTGAAATATTACCAGTAGATAAAAATGAAGATGAGACAGATGACTCATCAGAGGGATCGACAGATGGCTCATCAGAGGGATCAACAGAGGGAACAACAGAGGGAACAACAGAAGAAAAGGGCACAGAAGAAATAATCGAAGAGGAAGAAGATATCGAACTTGATATTCCAGAAGCAGCACCAAGTGTTGATGTTGAGGAAGAAACAACTGAAAAAACAACAGAAGAAACAGTTGTTTTGGACGCTGAGGAAGAGGAAGAAGATATCGAAATCGGTATTCCACAGGCTGCACCTGGTGTGGATGCAAATGCGAAGACAGGAGACAGCAGCAATTTAACAATTATTTTCGTTGTTATGCTTATCAGTGGTTTAGGGGTTTTAGTTGCAAGCAAGAAGAGAAAGACTGCATAAAGTAACTAAAAAATATTGGGAAAAAAGGAAGTAGAAGCAGATGGCAAAAGCCATCTGCTTTTGTCATATGTATTTTATCTGAGCATATATTATAGAAAAAGTCTAGTAGGGGTAGGTATGGATAATACAGGTTATTTACAAATTAATGTTACGGATAATGAAAATATACCCATTGAGAATGCAAAAATTAAATTAACATATGAGGGTAGACCAGAGGATGTAGTTAAAAATCTTAGTACGAATAGTTCGGGGCAGACTGAGAATGTGGAACTAGAAGCTCCACCGGTTACACTTAGTAGAACAGAAGATAATATAGTTCAACCATACGCAGAATATGCAATTGTTGTGGAGGCACCAGAATATGAACCGTTGGATATTTCTGGAATTGAGATATTATCTACGGCAAATGCATTACAAAATGTAAAATTAACTAGAGCATTTAGAGGCGAAGAGGGAAATAACATTGTGATCCCAGCTCATACTTTGTATGGTTATTATCCACCTAAAATAGCTGAAGCAGAGATTAAGCCAATGAATGAAACCGGGGAGATTGTTTTAAGTAGAGTTGTAGTGCCAGAAACAATAGTAGTTCATGATGGTTCACCATCTGATTCCACAGCTAAGGATTACTATGTATCTTATACAGATTATATTAAAAATGTTGCTTCTAGTGAAATATATGCTACATGGTCAGATGCTACTATCACAGCAAATGTATTGGCTATAATGTCATTTACTTTGAATAGGGTTTACACGGAATGGTATAGAAACAAGGGATATAATTTTACTATTACATCTTCCACAGCATATGATCATAAGTGGATATATGGAAGAAATATATTTGATAATATTTCACAGATAGTAGATGAAATATTTGATCAATATATTTCTCGTCCAGAGGTAAGACAGCCTATATTGACACAATATTGTGATGGAAAGAGGGTTAAATGTCCAAATTGGCTGTCTCAGTGGGGTTCAAAGGATTTAGGGGATAGAGGGTATTCGCCTATTGAGATATTAAGATATTATTATGGTGACGACGTGTATATAAATACAGCGGAAGCAATATCAGGCATTCCAGCATCTTGGCCGGGCTACAATCTAACAGTGGGAAGCAAGGGGGATAAGGTTAGGCAGATGCAAGAACAGCTAGATACCATAGCATCAGTTTATAATTCTATACCTAGAATAGCAACAGATGGTATATATGGAAGTGGTACTAAAGCAGCAGTGGAAGCGTTTCAGGGACTATTTGGACTTCCTAAATCAGGAGTGGTTGATTTTAAGACTTGGTATAAAATATCTCAAATTTATGTGGGGATAACAAGAATAGCAGAGCTTAATTAGGAGGGTGTATGAAGAGAGGAATGTTGCAGTGGGGAAAGGTTTTAGGTGCTATGGT